>JAAYUB010000153.1 GCA_012517875.1 Acidobacteriota bacterium
AGGTTGTCGTTGTCGTCGTAAGCGTACCGCGCCGCAAGGGGCACGTCGGGCAGGCCCGCCACGTCCGCGCCGGGCCAGTTCCATGACTCCTCGCTTATCCGGTTGCGCCAATCGTAGGCCAGGGTACGCTCCCGCCCGGCCGGATCGGCCGCCGCCGCCAGGTTACCCACTGCGTCATAGGCGGACGCCCAGGCCGCCCCGACAAACGGCACCGCCGGCCGGCCCGCCTCAAGGCCCGGGATCTCGCCCGCGACCCGATCCCACTGGCGATATGCGGTCATCCGGTCCCACGGGTCGTAAACCCGTTCCACCACGCGGCCGGCCGCGTCGATCTGGAACCGCACCGGTCCGGCCAAGTCGTAGATGTAGCGGGTCGCCGCCGTCACCGCGGCGCCGGCCTCGGCCCCCTGCACCACTCCGGTGGGCCGGGACAGCTCGTCCCAGCCGTACAGCGTCCGGTGCCCCATGGGCGAAACAACCGCGCTCCGCCGGCCCAGGCCGTCATACTCGGTTGTGGTCTGCAAGACATCGGCGTCGGTGGCGCTGACCTGTTCGTTGCGGCCGTTGTAATCGTAGGTCCAAGCCGGGCGCACGCCGTCCCCGTACTTGGCGTCCAGCCGCGGGCTGTATTCCCGGATCCGGTTGCCGGCCGCGTCGAAGTCGTACCGCCACCGCGCCGTGGCCTCGGTTTCGGACGTCGCGCCGGATTCGGCATCGGCCAGCCGCAACCCAGTGGTCGTCTCGACCTTGCGTCCGGCCGCGTCGTACGCATGCCGGATGGCGGCGTCGGTGGCGTCGCTCTCCACCACCAGCCGATTGTCGGAATCGTACCAGCGTCGCCACAGCGTCATCTCATCGGCGATGCCGCCGTAGCCGGTCGCCGCGTCGTAGAGGGCCGCGTCCACCGCACCGCGGCTGGCCGCGATCTCGCGGCCCAGCGGATCCAGCACGATCCGGGTGAGCCGATCCATGGCATCCCACTCGAGGCGCTGGAGCAAGTGGTCCAGGTAATCGATCCGGACCGGCCGCTCACTGCCCGCCGGCTGCGCCGCCCCGGCCTTGCCGCCCACCGGTCGCTGCTCCACGGCCTCGCGGAACTCGGTCATCCGGCCCAGCGCGTCATAGCCATAGCGGCTGACTACGCCGCGGCGGTTCATCTCCAGCACCTTCCGCCCGCCGCCGTCGAAGCCGAAGCGTTCCTCGCGCGGCAGGTCGCCATTTTCCGGGAACACCGTCAGGAATTCCCGGCCGGTGGCATCCAGCTCATGGCGGGTGATCCGTCCCATGGCGTCGGTGTCGGTCCACCAGGAGGCGCCGTCTCCGCCGGCGACGAATGGACTGTACTCGTACCGGTGCTCCTCGGTCCAGACGGATTGGCCATCAGCCTCCCGGTGCAACCGCTCGGTCACGGGTCGGCCCACCGGATCATACTGGAACTCCGTGAGCAGAACTCGACTCCCGGCCCGGTCCACCTGGACCGCGCGCCGGCGCACGACGCCCTCCCGAAAGAACTCCTGATCGATCCGGAACCCTTCCGGATCCTCCGTCCGGACCAGCCAGCCCGTGGGCGCATGCCAGAACCGGGTTTGCCGCCCCAGCGGGTCGGTCTCCTCCCGCCGGTGGCCGAAGGCGTCGTAGCGGACTTCGGTCACCAAGAGCAAGCCGTCGGGATCGATTTCGCGGCGATGGAGGCGGCCGTGGCCGTCGTGGAGCGTGCGGGTGCGCACGCCGGTCTGGACGTTGGTCTCCTCGCTCCACTGACCGGCACCGTCGGCGTAAGAGTAAGTCCAGTCGTAGGTGTCCCGCCCGTCGGCGTCACCCAGGGCGTTGCCGGCGGTGCCGAGCGTTTTCCGGAGGGGCCGCCCGGCCGCGTCATAGCGGAAACGCGTCCAGCGGCCGCGGGTCAGGTCCCGCTCCTCCACCAGATTCCCCGCCGGATCGTAGTCGGATTCCACCACCTGCCCCAGGGCGTTGGTGACGGCGATCCGCCGGCCCAGCGCATCGTAGGCGTAGGCCATCACTCCCCCCGCGAAGTCCGACTCGGCCACCACCCGCCCCTCGGCGTCGTACTGCCAGAAGCGGGCCCAGCGCCCGGCCGCCTCCGGCGGCCGCGCCACCGGTTCGGCCGGCGCCCCGTCGTCCGGTCCCACCGGCCCGGCGATCTCCCAGGCCAGCCGGCCGTGGCCGTCGTAGAGGAAGCGCCGCAGCCGGCCGGCGGCGTCGCGTTCCCAGGCCTTCCGGCCGGCGATGTCCCAGCCCTGCCGGCGGACGATCCGCCCGTTGACCTGGTGCTCCCGCTCCAGTCCCCGCTCGTCGTAGAAGAAGGCGTGGTGCAGCGGCCGGCCGTCATCGGGCGTGACGGTCTCGGCCCGGGCGACCAGGTTGCCGTTGCGGTCATAGTCGCTGGTCTCCCGCAGGACGATCAGGCTGCCGTCAACCGGGTGGGGGAAGGTCACCTGGCGGCTCCGGACGCGATCCAGGCTGTCCAACTCCACCTGCTCATCCAGCCGAGCCAGCGGATTGCCGATCTCCTCCACCACCCGCGTCCGGACCTGGCCGCCGGGATAATAGCTGGTCGTTTCCAGATAGTCGGGCGTCGACGCCCCGCCCAGGCCGTCGGTCACGCGCACGGCCACCGGCCGGTGATACGCGTCGAAGCGCCGGTGCTCTTCCCGGCCTTGGGGGCCGCACTCGTACGCGCACTCGCCCCAGTCGTTCCACTCGCGCCGGGTCACCCGGCCCGCCGGATCCACCGTCCGGGCGGGGCGCCCGTGCCGGTCGTGGTTTTCGAAGCGGGTGGCGCCGCCGCGGGGATCCACCGTTTCCACCAGGTTGCCGGTGGCGTCCCAGTGGAACCGGGTCTGCAGGTCCAGGCAGTCGTCGCCGCTCCGGAACTTGTGGGCCAGCCGGCTGAACGACCGGAGCCCCACGGGGAGCCCCTTCCCCAGCCCCTGGGCCGCTTCGGCCGGGACGTCCTCGCGCACGGCCGTCACCCGGCCGCGCTCGTCCAGGAGCCACCGGTGGATGGCGCCGGCGGGGGTGATCTCCAGGATCTTGCGGTTGAACGTCTCGTCGTAGAGGAATTCCCGTACGATCGGCTCGGCGCCGGCGACGGCCGGATGCTCGGTGACCCGGATCTCGTTGCCGCCGGCATCGTACTCGTGGCGCACCGTCCGTCCGTCGGGCAGCTCCTCGGACTCCTTCAGCAGTTCGCGCGCGCTTGTCCGCCAGGTCATGCGGGTGACGCTGACGACCGGCTCGGTCGCCTCCGGCTCGGACGGGTCCATCGTCACCGTCCAGCGGATCGACTCCGGCGCCCCGAAGTCGTTGAACGCGTATTCGGTCGGGTGACCTTCCGGATCCTGCACGGTGGTCCGCCGGCTGCGCCGCAGGCTGTCGTCACCCCACAGTTCGTAGACGTAGTCGTACGCCACCGCCCCGTCCACACCAAGGCGGAGGCGGGCCACCCTCTGGCCGTCGGAGTGGAAGAGCCCGTCCGGCAGGTATTCGATCTGCGTCCGGTTGTCCGGATTGGGGCCGAGGATCTCCAACAGTTTGCACCGCTGCCGGGCGTCCGCGTCGGCGCCGTACCGGTACTCGGTCACGATCGGTTCGACCTCCCCCCCCACACCTGTCAGCCGAACTTCGGCCAGGCGCTGGCAGGGATCATCGTAGGCATAGGTCGCCGTCACCCCGATCTGTCCGTCCCGGTTCACCAGGCGGGCTTCCGGCAGGCGATGGCCCAAGAACACGTCTTCCGCGTCGTAGGCGAACTCGATCCGGTTGCCGGAGCTGTGCTCGATCCGCCGCACCAGGCCGGGCTCCACAGCGTCGTAGATCCAGGTGAGCCGGTTCCCGTCCAGATCCTCGATGAAGCGGATGTTGGTGGTGCCCGCTAGATAGCCGCTCTCCAGCGGCGAGAAGGGGTCCCGGAAATGGTACCGGACCCTGGTCTTGGTGTAAAAATCAAAACTGCCGTCCGGATTGGGCGTCAACTGGCAATGGAAGCCCCGCTGGGGCACCAGCCGGCCGTTGATCCGCCGGAAGCGGATCCCGGAAGCATCTCCCCCGTAGATGATGTAGTTCTCGGAGTCCTCCCGGACCAGGGCGATCCGGCTGGACATCTCCCAACCCGGGCCGGCGGTCCCCTTCGGATTGAAGGCGCCGCTGGCCCAGGTGCGCCGGAGCGACAGATCCAGGCCCTTGTCTTCCAGAAATAAATCCTGCCGGTCGTGCAGCAGGAAACCTTCCGACAGATCGACACCCTGGACAAAGGTCTTGCCCACGCTCAGGGACCGGGCCGAGTGATAGCCCACCCGCAGGAGACCGCTGAAGGTGTCCGTGACGGGCTGACCGCCGGCCATGAGGTTCAGGGCCTCGACTTCGAGCTCGAAGCGGTAGTCCCCCGGATCGGCGAACACGCTGGCATCAGGCATCTGCCCCGGCGGGAAGAGGCTCACCGACTGCAATTTGGTCAGTGTGTCCACGTTGTAGACCGTTCCGATGTGCCGCTGATAGATCTCGATCTCGGCGGCGTCCACCGTGCGGTACAGACGGGCCGTCTGCACCCGGATGGGAAAATTCGGAATGAAAAATATCGGCGGAACCTGTTCCCGCAGCTCGATGCCGCCGGTTTCCTCGAACAACTCCCGGGGCATGGCTTCGATGGAGTAGGCCAGGAAATGGGTCTTCAGTCTCAACAACTCCTCGAAACCGACCTTGACCGGCGGGGATTCCAGTACCTGATCGGAGCCCTGGCCCATGATGCCGACGCCATCCAGTCGAACCCAACCGCTGAAATCGGCTGGCAACTTCTCGGGCGGCAAGCCGCAGTGCCGGTCGATACTGCGCGGCTGGTAGGCGGTTCCGGCCGGGATCAGCACGCAGCGCAGATCCGGAACGGCGGAGTCGACCTGGTGGAACTCAAAAGCGGCCTCCAGCGCTGACATCACGACGCTTTCCGTTTGCCCTGTAAACTGGGGCGGATTCACCTTGTAATAGAACCGAATGTCTGCAGGCACCTGATGTAGAATGATCTGACTGTCGTTGACATCCGCCCGTTTGATCACCGGCACCTTCAACGTGTACACCGGGGCTTGAGCATCCGCAAACCACTCCATGCCAATCAACTCGGGAACCAGATCCATCGCCACCAGCGCCACGCCCCCCTGCTGGCCGCATCCGGGCGCCGTGTAGATCAGTCCGCCATCGACAACCGCTCGACCCGGAATCAACCCGTCCACCGCGATGCGACGGGAGAGAACCGGTTGTCCGTCCCGAAAATCCGACAGCTGCATCCGGTACATGCCACCGGCGGCAAGCAGATACACGCCCGCCCGCCCCACCGCCAGATCTACCAGTCCGCCTTCGGGGACCGGTTCCGTCCGAAGATGGGTGAGGACCAGGGCCTGCATCTTGATGGTCAGCCCGAACACGTTCAGCGTCAGCTGACCCTGGCTGGACAGGTTCAGTGACACCACCAGCGGAGTGCGCTGCGCGTCACCATGGGTGTCCACGTACGCGGACGGCGCGAAGACCCGCACATGCCGCGCCACGGGGACACCGGGCACCTCGGCCAGCAGCTTCACCCACGCCAGGCACCCCGGCACCGTCTCCAGATCCCGCCGGCCGTCGTCTTCCAGAAAGGTCAACATGGAGCGCCGGGTGTCCTCGCTGTGACTGTCGGCCACCGCGACGATCCGCTGGAAACGGCCGCTGGTGTTCCCGTCGCCCGGCGGCCAGTCGAAGACATCCAGATCCATGCACAATCCCGGTGTCGGCAAGTTTTCCGACACCGACTCGTTGAGACCGCGCTCGGGCAACAGGCACTCGGCCAACGGCGGCAGGCCACGCCCGGCCGCATCCCTGGTGGCATCGATCAGCCGGTTCAGCGAAAATTTGAACACCCCGGCATTGACGACCGCGATATAGACGTCATCGCCCAGCCAGCGCATCCGTGCCGGAGACAACGCCGTCTGCGGCCGGGTCAGCGTGGCGGCGCCCATAAGCTTCAGGGCGTCGGGATGGCCTCGCAGCAAATCCTGGGTTGCCGCCGCATAGAACAGGAGGCCGGAGCTGAACGCCAGTCCGCCCGGCGTGGTGATGAGGCAGACGCCGAGCTGATCCCCCTTGTCGTCCAGCGGTTGGACCTGGAGATCCAGAACGTGGAGCGGAACCGGCTGGCGCACCCGCAAGGCGCCCCGAGTCGCGATGGAATAGTCGTAAATCTGCAGTTCGGAACGCTGCCAGGGATTCTCGCTGCCCGTATCGGCCACAACGAAGACCAGCGGCCCCAGCTTCTGAATCAACGTGGAATACGGCGGCCCGGCCTGCCCCTCATCCACCACTTGCGGTTTAAACGTGCGGAAGGGGATGCGACAGACGCCGTCGGCGGTGTACGTGTCGATCAGCCGGGCCTGACGGCCCTCCGTGTCCACGAGAAAGGAGCCGCACTCGATAATCAGGCTGTATGCGGTATCCGGCTTCAGCGGTTCTCTGGGAATCAGACGGACACCGGCATGATATGTCTGGGCGCCCACAGGGTAACTATCCAGCCAGATTCGATCGAGCGGAACGGAAGCCTGTGCATCGCCCTGTTCCTCGATCCGGATCCGCTGCCAGGACGGCGGCGCACATGCCTCCAGGGTCACCGGCTCGGAAAACAGCAATTCGAACATGGCATGGCAGGACGTGAACCGATACTCCGGCGAGGGCACCACCCGGATGAGTTGAGGATCCGCGCCCGGGATCGGTTGGGTATTGCCGGTCGCTTCGGACGCCACCACCAGGACATGCTCATCCCGGGCGGTGGAGTTCCCGCTCAGGTCCTTGACCACGATCCGGATCCGATGCGCACCCAGGATGCTCATCAATTGGAAATCGGACGTAAAACCGCCGGCCGGATTGCCATCGACCTGAATCTGCCGGTCATCGATCTGAACGCTGATCTCGGCCAATGGTTCGTTGACCGTCAGGGTGACCCGCAGATACAAACCCTGCTGGATCAGATGCAGTCGGTTGACCGTGTCGGACCATTCGGCATCCGGCACGAACTTTCCGTCCGCAAGCTTGTTCGCCGCCTTGAGGGCCAACGACTCCACCACCGGCGGCACCTGTTCAACGCCGGCTTCACTGCTGAGATAGACTCGGCACGAATACCCGTTGGCCGGGAGATATGCTCCAAGCCAATCGAATGCTCCGGGCAAGATCCGGGTAGCCGGCGCCTGACCGGACCAGCCGGTCTCCGGATCGACCGCGATCACACGGGGAAAGGGCTCAGCGAGCAAGCCGATCAGGGCGAACGATCCATCCTCTTGGGTGCTGGCCGTGTATCCATACTGATCGCAGGAGGGCCCGAATACCACCGTGGCGCCCACGACGGGCTTCTCCTCGAGCTCACCAAGAGTGTTCGGGATTTCCGCAAGCACGTGCCCGACAACGACAGCCATCTGGACGGGGTCGTAGCGATAATACTCAATCACTCCCTGCAGAACGCACAAACCCGAGAACGGCGGACAATCATGCACCAGTCGGCCGCCGCGGACCGTGGCCGTACCCAATACCTGGTGCATAGCCACACCCGCGGCCGTCGTCCCCCGAGTCAAGAGACAGCGGCCGCCGTCGGCTAGTCCGGAGGCCGGGAATGAGACGTTGATTTCCCGCGCGGTTTTGCCTGAGAAATCGCTCTCTAAAACCACCGCCCCGATATAGCTCAGATCCCCCTGAATCGGCCAGTGAGGTTGGGTCGGCGACTCCAACCGGGTCTTGAGCCGCACGCGGTACGGAAGGGCGGCAGTGGGGATCTCGAGGATCAGGCCTCCCGGGCCGGCCACGGTGCCGCCATCGGGGCCGACGTAGTAGAAACCGGCGGTATCGGTGATGACCGGATTGCGGATGACAGTCTGGGCGCCATCGGCAGTCTCGATCACCACCCGCACATCATCGTAGGGTGAGCCGGTGATGGTCACGGACAGAACGCCGCCTGCGCAGCCGGTGAACACGCGCACCTCGCCGGTGGTCTGGTTGATCACCGTGAGCCGGCCACCTGGTGGGATGGGGCAGCCCGGCGCGGATACGGTCAGCGTGCCGGCAGCCGGATCAGCGGTGATGGTCACGCCGGGCACGGCGCCGCCACTGCCGCCGGCGGCGGCGGTGAAGGCGAACGCGTGGGCCGCAGCCATGGTCCGGCCCCAGCGGTTGGCCACTTCCGGTCCGATGATGACAGTGTGAGCTGCGCCGGATGCGAAGGGTACAACCGGGGTGGCCACGACGGTCCGGCCATCGTCGCGCAGGCTGACCACGCCGGTCAGGGGCACTCCGTCGATCACGACGTCGGCAGCGGATACGCTCACCGCATCGAGGACGTCGTCGAAGGTGATCCGGATCTCGACGTCGGCCGGTACGTCGATCTGGCCGTCGAATGGGCTGGTGGCCGCGACCGCCGGCCGGCAGGGCTCCAGCACCAGGTCCAACCGAACGGCGCCCCAGGGTGCCGGCCCGGTCAACACGGTCTCAGCCTGAGCTCCGACGACATCGTCAACAGCCGTCACGTCCACCATCTCGCCCGGATCGGCGAAGGTCTGCAGGAAATAGCTGCCGGCGGCATCCGGTGCGGCCACCACCGGCGTCGCGGCTGAGACGACCAATGTTGGATCCGGCGTTCCCGGCGGCGGCAGACCGTCCGCGCGGGTGATGAATCCGACGGCGAACACCGGCGGTCGGTCAAGCCGGCAGAGGACATAGTCCCCCCCGGCGACCAGTCCGGGCGCAGGAGTGCCCCCGGGGAGCACCGGCAGGGTGACCACCCGGCCGCCCTCCCGCTCGGCCGGACAAGCATAGGTGTAGTGGATCGCCGGGCCGCGGCGGATCAGCCGGTACAGGGACAGGAGATCTCCCGCAGCGGCGGGAGCATCCAGCTCCACCCGCGCCTCCGGTGGGAGTGGCGTGCTGGCGGCCAGGTGAAAGGCGGTCAGCGGTTCCAGCGCTTCGTCGCCGGGTGGCGGCACATCCAACGGGTCGAGTGGATGGAAATCGATCCAGGTGCCGTCCGGGAGTTCCGTGGTGAAGATGATCCGGTTGCCACGCTCGTCGATGAGTTCGCTGGCCGGACCGTCCAGGACTACTCCAGCGGTCGACTCACGCCGATTCATGACATCGACATCGATCCGGCCCTCGACCAGCAGGGCCGGCGGGAACTCCTCGATTGGACAGATTGGGAATGCCGCCCGGAGTTCCCCGCCGGTTGCGCCGTCGGCCGGCCGGTATAGGACCACGTCCTGGACGTAGCGTTGGCCCTGCACGGTGGCACCAGAGGTCTGTGCGTACTCCTGACTGAATGCGGCGACCACCGCCGTCCCCGACGGCAAGGGCACGTCGCCCTGTACCCGCAGCTCGGCCATGGCCACCAGGCCGGTCCCGGCGGGGACCGCCTCGGGATGGACATCGCCACTGCCCTCGGCCAGTCGCTCGCCCAGTTCTTCAGCCAGTGGATCCAACCAATCGCCAACAGCCGGCCTGGCGGCCGGCGCAGTGGGCGGCGGATCGGCCACCGCCAAAAGGTACTGGCCGCCCCGGTCGATGTCAACGGCCATGCCGTCGGGACCCGTGACCAGATTCAGCGGTTCCAGTCGCTGCCAGAGGCCGTTGGACGGATCGCACCGCAGCAGCATCCAATCCCGTCCGGCCTCAGGCAGCTTCCACCTTGTCTCAAGCCGGGCGGTCGGTTGGAAGATCAGGTCCCATGGGTGCACATCCAGGGCGCCCCAAGGCGCCCAGCCGGGGCTCAGCAACTGGGCCAGGCACTGGTCACCGACAGCGGTGACGGACACATCGGTGGGACCGGCCAAGGTGCCGGCGGGCACGACCAAACGGGCACTCCCGGCGTCTGCGGGCACCTCGCCGCCGGATGCGTTCACCGCAACTGCGACGGCACGCAGGGCTAACCGAGCGTCGAGAACCACCGTGCCGATGCCATCAGCCGAATCGGCGGCGCGGAATACCGGCAGGGCGCCATCAGTGTCCAGTCGCACGGTCACCGAGCCCGGCTCGACTGGCAACGCCCAGCCTCCCCGGGCATCGGTCACGGCGGTGGACGACTTGTCCAGCCGGCTGACCCGGACAGCATCCAGCGGCAATCCGGTGTCGCCGCTGTAGACCTCGCCCAGGAGCCAGGCGCCGGTGGCCATCGGGTCCACTACCGGGACCGATCCAGTAACTGCCGCCGTATGGCCGGCCGGATCGATCGCCCGCAACCGGAACGTCAACTCCGCCGGTGCGTCCTCTGGAACCCCCACCGGGACCGCCCAACGGACAAAGAAACCTGGCTCGATCATTGAAGGCTGTTCGGGCAGCTCCGGCGGTATCGGCAGCCCGTCCACCTCCAGCGCCACCTCGGCCACGTCCACCGCATCGGTTACCGTGATCCAGGCGGTGAATACCCCGCCCCGAACCGCTGTCGACGGCAGTTGCAGAGACAGCCGCGGCTCGGTCAGGTCCACCGGAACGCTCACCGCAGTCTGGATGGCGGCGGCGCCGCGCTCCCCGACTGCAGTGATGGTCCGCTCATAGCCTTCCGGCAGTGCGACGGCTGCGGTGAACCGGTTGTCCGTGATTGCCGCCGGGCGACCATTGACGGTGACCAGTTCCACCGACGGTGTGCACGTCCCCGTCACCACCACAGGTAGTTCGGTGATCCACTCATTCGGCGGCGGTGCGGTGATCGTCACCCCCAATGACACATCCACCTGCACCGTGACGGTGTCCGAAATCGTCGCCCAGGGACAGCCGGCAACAGCGGTTATGGAATTCACTCCATCCACAAGTGCCACTGCAGGACATCGGAACATGCCGTTGTCCATCACGGTGGTGATGCCATTGACCGTGACCCAATCCGCCCACGTGGAAACGGTTCCCGTCACATCTATGGATGATTCAAACAGCTCGGCGCCATCCTCGGGCGAATCGATCCGCACTTCCAGCGGCGGGTGAAAGTGCACGATCACCGAATCTTCGGCGCTTCCACCATCGGCCGTAACCGCCCGGGCGACCAGGGTGTTGGCCCCAGGCGCCAGTGGGACCACGGCCTGGAATGCCGCACCGTCGAGCACCGCATCAATTCCGTTCACGGTCACCGTGACCACCGATCCTGCGATCACCCCGGCAACTGTCACCGGTGATTCGAACAGGGTCGCGCCGTCGGCAGGCGACTGGATGGTCACACGGATCGCCTCCGTCACGCTGAACACAGAGCCCACCGCTTCACATTCACCCATCCGGACAATCACCCGTCCGGTACGAGCACTCTCCGGCACGCAAGCCACGACGAGCCCCGCCGAGACCGACACAAGTTCCAGAGCCGTTTCGCCAAGTCCGATCCAGTGCCGTTCGGGGTGTCCGGGATCGAACCCCCGGCCATAGACAGTCATCCGGGTACCCGGCGGACCGGCACGTGGATCCACCGCGTCGATGAACGGTCCCAGGGAGCAGTCTTTGCCATCGGCCGGCCAGTCCTGTCCTTCCGGCAGCGGCGGCACGGCGCTGTAGAGATCGCCACGTTCGCGGCCGAACATCATGAAAGTGAATAGCGGTCCATCGGACTCAACCCGGATGAATCCGCCCAGATGTTGCACGACATCAAAAAATTCGGTAACCAGGTGGGCCGCTCGGCTGAACGGTGCCAGATCGACCTCTGTCGCGGCCACTTGCCGTCCGTCCTCAGAATACAGCGCCATCAGGACATGCGTCGGATCGGCAAAAGCATTCACCAGAGTCACGCCGGTCACCCAACCCAGGCCCGCCGCCACATGGCTGAAAAACGCCGACTGGGACGGTCCAGTCAATGCCGGCATCACGGAAGCCGACCCGCCACTGTGCCGGATCACCGCGGCGGCATAAATGTTCCCCTCCAGAGCATCGCTGCCAAGGACCAGGTAACCCGAGGCCAGTTGATCCGGGGGTAATCTCCATTCCGGTCCGACGTCGAACTGCCGGCACGTAAACGGATCCAAGATCACGGTCGCATGAAGCCGTTCATCCGCACTTCGACCATCCGGCTGAGCGGTTATCGCCATACTGACAGGCCGGCTGCCGGGATTGATCAGGTACAGGGCGGTCCCGTAGCCATCCCCACACGCATAGTGGGGTACCATCAATCGCTGCGCAGCTTTCAGCGGATCCATCAACCCCGCAACCACCAACTGATCCGCGCCGTCAACGGCCAGAGATCCGGTGAACGGAAAACTGCCTGACAGGCGAAGATAGCCGCCTGCGTTTCCGGGGAAAATGTCAGCCAGTCTCAGGAGGGCGCATCCATGCGCGGGCAAGACAAGGTTATACGACGGAGAGGGCTCCTTTCCCGCTCCTTCCCATGATAAAGCGATTGTGTTTTCAGCCTGGCTCGGATTCACCAGCCCCAACCAGTGGCTTTCGTCCGGCTTCCCCGGAATCGGCACAAAGAACTCATTGGCTGGCTGACGGAGCAGATTGATGCCATCGCACCGGCTCAAAGATGAATCGTGGATTTGAAAAAAGGCATAGACATCGCCGGTGGATTCCAACCTGACCGAGGATACGGCGCCATTCCATCCCGGGCCAAAGAGATCGTGGAGATATCGGGGGTACTGAACGCCGGGTGTCAATTCCAATTCCACCGGGTTGACTAGACCAGGCCCTGTCCTGGGTTGTCCTTGCTCATCCAACAGTGTCAGGCTGACCGAACGGGTTCGCACCGACGGATTGAACAAGGCCAATCCGGTTTGCAAGTCGGGAGGAACCGGAGCCAAATACTGCTCCCGAGTCACGCCGGCAGAATAGGCCCACATCCAACAGCAGCCAATCCACACCCATAACGCGCGCCCCAAAGCACATCTTCTGCGGCTTGTAGCTATCCGGCGCTGCATTCGTCTGGTCATCATTCCAGTTCCCCAATCCCCTGGATAATCAGATATTCCGCCGGACAACATGCCGTCACGGCTTGCAGGGATTCCCGTCCTCTGATTCTCCGACTGTCACCACCTGCTCCACCAGCACATCACCCAGACGTATGTACACATACCCGTCGTCCAACACCTGCAAATATTCCGGCGTCTCGGGATTACCTCTGTAGATCCAAATCCAGTAAGCGCCCGGAGGCAACGCACACAGGCGGACCAGACCACCGGCATCCGATTGACCGCTCAGCGCCCAGGGTTCCAACTCGTTGGTGTCACCGATCTCGGCGTAGACTCCCGCCAGCGGTTGTCCATCGATATCCTGCAATCGAAGGTGCAATTCAGCGCACGTTGGGCTGCACGGTGCAAGCGTCACATTGTCTGCGGTCAGCACGCCATCGGGCAGAACCAGCGTCGCGCAGTAGAATCGGCGCTCCCGGTCCCAGGCATACACGTCATAGGCGGTCTCCGGAGCCACACCCAACGCCTGCCAGACACCCGCAGGCAGTTCAGCCACATCGAGCAGAGCCGGCGGCAGATCCGGGTCGGCCGGGACGAGATCCAGGTCGGTCACCGCCGACACCAGCTCACCGGCACCATCCATTACGGCTCCACTGACCACCGACCATCCGGTCATCATATCGCCCAGATCGGTTTCCGGCCCTGTCAGGGTGATCTCCCAGGTTTCGCTGCCGTCTCCCTGGCTCGGCGGTCCATCTAGAATCAGGCGCGCCCGGCCGGTCGGAAAATAGCCGAATCCATAGAACCGGCCGGTGTCCTCACATGCCGACCAGCCGTAACTGACATATTCGCCGCTGGCCAGCTGGCGTTCCCACCGCACGAACGCACTTTCAGGTAGCGGTCTCAGAAATGCCGCCGACCACAGGCGTCCAGTGACCATATATTCAGAACGCGGCGGGATCTGCACGTCGTCCAGTATTAATTCACCGGCCGGGAAGTTGATATCCGTCCTGTGATAACCACCGGTTTCATCCAGCGCCTCGAGCTGATACCCCTCCCCCGGCTTCATGCCCAGCACCGTAAACCGACCGAGCGCCACGAGAACCTGATTCGGGTTTGAATAGTAGAAGAGGTTCGACCCATCCGGCTGATGGGCGTAAACATTCACCCACAGTGGAATGCTCTCGATCGGCAGTCCAGTTTCTTCCGCAACATCACCAGAAACGGCGGTCACCCCGGTTTCCAACGGGATGGCGGCGCCACCGGCGGCCGCAACATCCACCAGGATTTCATCCTGCCCGTCACCTTGTGATTCCGGCCATGGCACCACCAGGAGCGCCCGGCCGGTGGGCAGATGGTTGGAACCGAAATCAAAGTACCCTTCCTCAACCGTGCAGGCACTCCCCAGAGGATAGAACTCGCCCGATACCGACTCCGCCCAAAGTTCCACTGGCCATTGGATCAAAGCGGCCCTGGCGCCGGCCGAGAACGCATTACCGTAGACAGCATACAAGTTCACCGGCAGGAGATGGATATCGGTGAGCACCAGTTGATGAGCCGGGAGCGTGACGGTGGCCCCGTAAGCGTTTCCGCCCGCATCCCAGGCAATCACATCGTAAGTCACCCCGGGTTTCGCTCCCCGGATGAACCAGTTGCCGGAGGATTGGTTGGCAGTTGGCTCGCTAAGATCCGATTCATGCGGCCGGACCTGCAATCCGACCAACCCGGTGACAGGAGCACCGCCCGCGTCGCGAGCGTCACCGCGTATCAGGCTGATCCGTGTTTCGAGCAATACAGTGGTCTGACCCGCCGCAGCATCCAGATCGGTCCAATCCTCTCCTTCCCCCTGGCTGCGGGGCCAGCGTGAAAGAATCCGCGCCCGACCCGTGGGCAGGAACGCATTGTTGAACCTGAAGGCGCCGTCGTAGCCGGAACTGATTGTCTGCGTGAGCACATATCTCCCGGCCGCTTCTTCCCGCAGGAGTTCCACGCTTTGATCCGCCAGCCTGGTGATTCCATCAGCGGCTCTCACGATGCCGGTGACGGTGTATTGGCCGAATGCGCTGGATATCACAATCAGCCGATGCACACCGGGTTCGAGCACCAGCGGTACTGCCGGTGTGCCTCGTCCGTCTACCTGGGCTGTATACTGAAGGTCCATGTCAGCCGGCAGGCCCGGGAACAACGCCTCGCCATCATCCCCAGTCCTGTGTGCCCAATTTAGAAACGCCGGAAATTGCGTCGAACGGACCTGAACTTCGGAATCCGCGATCGGCACACCTGCCTGGATTTCTGTGCGAACAGTCAGATCGGCACCGCCCCGATCCAGTACCAACGCGTGCAGGTCCAGGCTTTCGTCTGCCGGCACCCGAATCAGCGTCTCGAACAGCCATCGGCCGTCTGGGTGCTTGGCCAGGATTTCCAGATCGATTTCTCGGAGCGGATCCAGGTACACAAACCGCCCGTCGGCATCCGTGGTGCCGGCATTAACAGTCTCACTGTAACTGTTCCGCCTGAATATTAAAATGGATACACCTGTCTGGCCGATGCCCAGGTGGTCCACCACGCGGCCAGTCAGGTAATCTTGTTCTAGAACCATAGTGACGGCCGTTGTACGAGCCGCCGTCACCGTGACCGGTTGGGTGGCAGTACCAAATAGGGAGGTCACCGTCAGCAGGTAATCACCGGGCAAGACACCCGGAATCAGTCCGCCGCCACGTGACACCCGGCCGTGCCGGACACAAGCATCACCTGCCCGTTCCAATCGGAGGGTGCCATCAGGAAGCGGGTCGCCGGTGCTCAGGGTTACTGTCACGGCTACCGCACCGCTATCGGACAAGACAAGCAGCTGGTCAACAGCCACCGGCTCGTCTGCGGTAAGCAGCACCTGGCTTATCGTCAACCAGCCACACTCCGGCGATCCGAAGATAATATCCGTCAGGCCCAATGGCAAAGAACGCGGCGGCGACGTCGGCAGAGATTGGAAAACACCCTGCCAGTCTGTATCGGCGACCCGGCAACGGCGATATGGCACCGCTTCGCCGCGCAACAGCAAGGATTGCCCGGCCAATGGGTGTTCGTCTGGTGTAGCGTCCAGCAGCCGGCCGGAAACACCGCCCACCAATGACGGGAGTTCGGGTGACGAGGGATCCGCCCCGCCAGCCCAGTTCAGATTGAGCACTTCGCGCCACCGTTCGTCCGGCACCCCGGCTAAAATCTCGGCCGGACAGGCGGCCAGGCGTTCCAGCGTCTCCACCGCATCGGATCGTGTCGGCTGCGCGGTCACACCCACGGCCAGGCCCAGCCGGCCGGGCATGCCGGGGGCGCCTGCCGGAATGACCAGATCGGTCCATCGCATGACCAATTGGCCGGCAGCGATCTCGACTGCCGACGGTGCCCGTGCCGTCTCCGCTTCGGCGAACACGACGCCCAGCGTGGGCATATTGGGCTCCATGGCGTCGTCCTTGTCCGCATCGTCGTCCAGCACCAGCCAGCGGTCCGTACCCCCGGAATCGACGACGGCATCTCCACTGGATGTGGCGACCACATCCCAGTTCAACGCCTCCGGCAGCCGGAACGTCATCTCGATTGCAACCGGCACCGGAGTCAGTGCCGTATTACCCAACCACTCGACTACGCGTGCAAAATAACCGTCTGGCGGAACGAATATCCGTTTTTCCCAGCTTAGATCGTCCGAACCCAGATCCCCGGTCAGGCGGATTTCATGACCGTTCACGGCCAGCATCCCCTCCGGCTGTGCCGGCATGACGTGGGACATCCCGTCCACCCAGACCGTCACTTCCGGAACCAGGACATCGGTCATCGGCTGGATCAGCGGATCCCACTCCAATCCGCCGTCTGTCTGGATGCGGAAACTGTAGTCATTGCCGTCTTTGACCGTATGCGGCAGAGCGACAGTTCGGACCACCTGGAATGTACCGTTGTACCGGGCGACGTTGCCGAGGGAATCGGTCACTGCCACACTCCAGACGTTGTCGCCGACGGCCAGCATGTCGTGATCCCACGGAACTTCGATGTAGATCCGGCCGTCATCGAGTACGAATTCAGTCCGGGTGCTCCCGTTGACGGTGACCACGAGACTGTCCGCATCCAAGTCGCAATTGTCCGTTACGTTGATGTCGAAGACGACCGTATCGGCCACGATACCCGCCCCCGCTGCCGGACTGGTCACGGTAATGATCGGCTGAGCTCCGTCCAGGGTGAATTCACTCAGGGCTTCCGCGATGTGGCCGGCGGCATCGGAGACCTTCATGTGAATGGTGTGGCCGCCGCCGACCAGCGGATCGGCGCCGGCGGGCGGATTCCAGACGCCTCCGGACGGGGTCAACTCAAATTCGGCCGTCCGGTCAACTGCATCGACTGTCACCCGGATGCCGGCCACATCGACGCCGGTGCCGTTGTCGCCGCAGGTAAATGCCAGCGGCGGCAGCGGATTGCAGAAATCTCCGGGACCTGGCAACTGCAGGGTCAGGTCAGGCGGCTGGCCGTCCCAGACAAAGTTGAAGCCGTAAGCAGGCGCGGTCCAATGGTAGATGTCGGTCATCGTGGCGGCGACATCGACTGGGCCGTCGCCTGCTGGCGCAAACGTTCCATCAAGACGCCACATGCCACCGCCCTCGTCGACCAGGGTGGTGTCAGGACAGAGCGCCCCGGCGGCGGTCAGTGTCCCGGCGGCCACCGGATGGGCCGATTGGAACCGGACGCTCAGTCCGACCGGGATGACATCCACCACCAGTGCCGCGGCCGGCTGGTGCTCCAGCCAGGTGACGGCCGACCGGCGCACGGTGAAGTCGCCGGACCAATCGGCATAGTTGCCGACGAGGTCGGCCACTTGAACGTTAAGAGTCCAGCTACCGTCAGGCAGCTCGTCGATGGGCCCACAGGCGGCGCCGGACGCACTGAGCTGGAAGATCTCCAATGCCCGGCCGACTCCGCCTGCATCGGTCAGAGTCAACTGCACCGATTCTGGATCGACGCCGCGCAGAGCGTCGGCAAACGTCACCGCCAGCTCGGGTCGGGGAACCGGAAACATCTGGCCGGACCAGGCTGCGGTGACCACCGGCGGCTGAGTATCCTGCGTGTCGAAGGTCCATCCATACGGCGCCGGCATGGCGTTACCGGCCACATCGCGCCAGCCATCGAGGACCACCCCATAACAGGCATCCGACTGCATACCGCCGTCCGGCAGGATATTCAAAATGTGGCCGTCAGGCGACCATTCCAAGGAAGCTGCCGCCGGCACGCCGTCGCGACTCCAGGCGACGATGCCACTATTCGGAACAATGGGTTCGCTGAAGGTGACCTGAACCGGCCCGGTCGGATCCACCTGGATGGCCCCTGCTGGCGGGGTTACCGTCGACACCGCCGGCGGCGTCAGATCCACGGTTCGGAAGACCAGCTCCACCACCGCGCCCAAGGGATTGCCATTGGCGTCGGGAACGTCAGCTTCAATCACCAGTCGATAAGCACGAGAGTCGGCCAGCCCCGCCGGAATTCCCTCGAAGACGATAGCGTCGACCGATGGCAGCACCGTCAGTCCGACCGGCCGCCAGACGGCGCCGTCGTAACTCTCTAACCGGATCCAACCGGGATGGCCGGTCAGCCACTCGGCTTCCAGAGCCTCGCTGAAGGTGACGATCAAATGAGCGTCCAGCGGCACGGCCGTCTCCGGCCAGGTGGTGCCACCAGACCAGTAGGAGACTGCGTCGACGAACGGCGGGGTCCGGTCCAAAGTCAGGATGCCCAGGTCAACCCATGCCTCGTCGTCCACACCGGCCACCGACACGGCCAGTTGCAGCCGGCCACCGAACGGATCGACCACCTGCAACCGGCCGGGCAGGACCGGCAGATGTTCGAAGACGAAGATCCCGCTGTCACCGGTGGTGGCCAGCCGTTCCACCTCGCGCCCGTCCGGCCGCCGGCCCAGCCAGCGCACCGTCAGGTGGGAGGCCGCGGCGCCGTCGTCGGTCCATAGCACACCTCGCAGGCAGAAGGCCGGCTCCAGAGCCACCACCAAGCCTTCAATCCGTTCCCCGTCGGCCAGGTCGCCTTCGGCGGTTCCCTCCAAGGCGTGGTGGCGGTCCTCGGCCACCAGACGGAAATGGCCGGCCGGCACCTCGGGGAAGAAGAAGGCCCCCTCGTTGTCGCAAGCGGTTTCCGTCCGGAATTCGGGCACTTCGGTCTCGAGCCGTAGCACCGCCCCGCTCACCGGGTGGGTGCCGGCCTGGTTCCAGACCGCGCCACCCAGGGCGCCCACCCCGCTGAGCACCATCACCACGTCGTCATCGGCAGGCACATTGATCGGCTGAGAAATCCGGTTGACGCCCGATCCGGTCCAGGCGGCCAGGGTGTAGTCACCGAACAAGACGGAAGCGAACCGGAAGGTCCCTGTGGCGGTGGCGATCTGGCGATAGCTCCGCCCTTCGGCCAATGGAAGCAGTTCGATCCGCGCGTACGCAGCGCCGCTGCCGTCGGCGGACTGGATGGTTCCAGCCAAAGTCGCCATCGGCGCCAGGGGCACTACCAGGCAGGCCGTCTCGCCCGGCTCGAGCATGGCCTCAGCATAACCGGCCACCCCGGACGGATCGGCCACCCGCACATCCACGCGGCCGCCGGGAACACCCGGAACGTAAAACCGTCCATCGGGACCGGTGGTTGTCTCAATGTCCCGCTCGGAATATGGCGAACCAGCACACGGATGGATTCCGATCGTGACCCGGCGGGCGCTCAGTGACGATGAATCGGTGCAGACGACCGCGGCCGGATCGCCGTCCACCACCACCCCTTCCACCCCTCCCAAGGGATCGAGGACCAGTTCCATCGATTGCGGATCGTACTCGACGGATGGGATATCCACCTCGAGAACCGCCCGGCGGCCGGTGGCAAAGTCCTCCGCCCGGAGGATGTATTGTCCGACGGCCACCGCCGGCAGGACGAAGGCACCCAGGTCAGCCATTTCGGAATCGGTCACGGTGGCTGCCACGAGTTGGCCGGCCGCGCTGCGCAGGGTGATTTCCGCCCCTGGCACAGGCGCCCCGTCCGGCGGAGCGCCGTCGCGAACGACGCCGTGGAGAGTGACCACCGGGGTCATCACCAGGTTGACGGTGAACATGCCACCGTCGCCCAGAATCTCGACGCCGCCGGTCGACGTCCGGACAGTCTCGCCGATCAAAACAACAGCGGACACCGTATAGGAACCTTCCCAGACAGCGTTGAATTGGAAGTATCCTGGATCGTCCGGTGCCCCGGTATAATCGGTGTCCCAAATGCTCTCGGCCCGGGCGCTCCAGGCGGGTTGTCCCTGCCGACTGACGGTCAACCAGGCATCCTGGAGCCGTTCTCCGTTGGCATGGAACAGGTGCACCTGAAGGGTGTTCTGCCCCAGCATGCTCAAGGTGACATCCATGTCGCCGTCGGCAGCGAAATAGAGTTCCCTCCACGCCCTGTCTCCGGTGTAGCCATCTTCAGCTTTGAGCACGTAGGCGCCAGCCGGCAGAGGTCCGGAAATGGCGAACCGTCCGTCCGCGTCAGTCCGGCAATCCCAGCACCGCCCGCCATGACCGGTCAGGGTCAGGGGAATGCCCGGCCGAACGGGTGTCACGCCGTCTCGTGCGTATAAGGTGCCGGTCAGGGTGCCGACCCCATCGGTGACGCCCAGCACCAGATCCACGCCGGCCAGGTCGGTTCCGGTGGCCAGGCCGCGCACTACCGCCGGCGGATAGAAGATATTGCCGGTGAACCGGATCGTGAAGGGACCGTCCCAGACATCGGTAAAGGCAAAGGTGCCGTCGGGGGCCGTCATTGTCCGGAACCGATCGGTCCAGTAGACCATCTCTCCGGTGGTTGCGCGGTCCAATCCGTCCAGGATCAAGGGCACACGGACTCCCTGGCCGGAAGCGTCCCGCACCTGGCCGGCCACTGTCCGACGGCCGCGCAAGCGAATCACCAGCGAGGTGCCTTCGGCCGGAACATCCACCGCTCCCGATTCCACCTCGCCGTCACACGCAGCCTGATACCGGTTGAGGCCCTGAGTCAGCCAGACCAGAAATCGGCCGTCAGCATCAGCAATTTCCGTGATACCGCTCAACCGGACGGTGGCTCCGGCCGCTGCGGCTTTATCGGCTCGGATGACGCGACCCTGGACTGGGGCCAGGGCGGCCAGAACTAATTGGACCTGATGGGCGCCGGCTGTGATCCAGACATGCTCCGTTACGCTGTCCCAATAACCAGGCCGAACGGCGGTCAACCGGTAGTGGCCGAACGGGATCGGCTGGACCCGGAATCGCCCGTCGCTGTCGGTTTCGAGATCGAGCTGGACTGTTTCCCATTCATCGGCCAGCTCCAAATGGACCGGCGCAAACGGGACGGCGTCCCAGGCTCCTCCGAAACCGGGTGTAACCACCCGGCCTTCGAGCGTGCTACCACCGGCAAACAGCACCTGCACCTCGGCAGTGCCGCCCGGCGCGACCGCGCCTTCGGCGGTGGCTACCGCCCCGCCGCTCGGGTGGATGCAGCGGATACGGAAAGAACCCCAAGGCACGGCAGTGAACGCGAATGCTCCGTCGCCGTCAGTCCACCCCTCGGTACTCCAAGCGGCACCGGGCACGCTGAGCGTCAGCCGGGCATAGGGGACGCCTCGTGCGCCGTTTGGCCCATCTTCCATGACCTGGCCTGTGACGCCTGCTCCGCCTGCCACCAGCAGTACCACTGCCGTGTCGTTGGGGCCAGCGATGTATCCGGCGCCTTCGATCCGCCGTCCGTCCCTGAGCCGGGCTTCAGCCCGGAACGGGCCCACGGTGACGTCGTCGGCATGGAAACGTCCGTCCCCATCCAACAGCGCTGGCTGGCATCTGCCGTCACCACTACTGTGGATTCGAACGCCGAGGATGCTGTCGATGGGTGTCCCGAGCTCGTCCACCACCTGGCCCACCACCGCCCCTGAACCGTACAGGATGATCTGGGGATGGAGCACCTGGCCATCCGCCTGGAACATCAGCGGCTCCCGCCGGCGGGAGCCTGTTGCCGGATCTCCAACTATCAGAAACAAGCCTGCCGGATATATGTGGATGAAATCCAGTTGAAACGTGCCGTCGTCGTTTCCGTCGAAACGGCTGAGACAGACATCCTGAATCCCCAGACCAGACCTGGTGACGGCCCACAACTCCACCGACGGTCTGACCACTCCCCGGCCATCGGGGTAGCGTACGCGTCCCTCGACGCGGCCACCGGCCTCGTACGGTGAATCCGGATTGAGAATCCCCACCGGCCGGGTGTCCGCGACGACTGCTCCGTCGAGGCTCTTCACCTGTCCGATGGCCAACTCCGTCGTCACAAACTTGCCTACTGGCCGGTTCACGGCAACGCCGACAGTGCGTCCAGAACCGATCGGTGCTGCCAGCAGCACCTCGTTGTCGATGCATTCGAAGTATCCCAACGCCTCACCGGCCCGAAACCCGACCGGCCGGTTGAACAAGACCAGCACCCCGCGTCCGAACTCGTCGGCACCGTGGAAAAGTTCCGGAGTCAGTTTCAGCACACACTCCACAACAAAGGGTGCCAGGGGCAGCAGGTGCTGGTCCAGTGGCGGCACAGCAGCCACGTTGTTACTGCCTTGTTGGATCTCAACGGCGACAGAAGTCCCTTGCAACAACATCGATGGAATCACCACCTGTTGACCCGGTGCGAGTTGGAAAGAGTACTTGAGGCTCTGGCACGTCTCCGATGACGCTGGACGGATGATCTCCAGCTCGACTGTTCCGCCGCCGGTCAGGGTGACTGAATCCCCATCCAGAGGGATCAGGCAAAGGAATTCCGGTCCGTCGCTGACGCGGACGACTCTCCCCCAATCGGATGCTGGCGTCAGTGCGGTCCGCAGAAGCGCAAAATCACCGCTGTATCCGGCGTGGAGAACGAGCGTGGCCGCCATGCTTGCCGGTTGGCCGGCTGGATCCAGGACAGCGGCGAGCGCCGCCATGAACTCAGCACCTCGGGGACTCGATTCCAGGGTATGGTGGAAGCCCTCGTCGTTCCAGGCGATCTTCGCCAGATCTTCGGTGAACGAAGCGGCAACAGCCACCGGATTCCGGCCAGCGGCGGTGGCGAGCCCCGCTTCAGTGACGGCCCGCGCGAGCCCCTCAACCGATGATCTCTTAACGGTTCGGAATGCAGAGGGCAACAGCAAGGGTTGGGTTCGGCTCAGCGTGTGGCACAAACCCAGGAACGCCAGCGCTCGGCCGTAGAGAGGTTCTCCGAGCCGCGCCGCCACGGGGGGCAGCACCAGTCGGTCCGGATTCATGGGTTGGCCAGCGGTGTCCACGCCGAACACCAACCGGGCGCCCACTTCCAGTCCGGCTGAATCGCCGGTGCCGTAATTGGCAGTCACCATGCCTGAGCGCAGCGCCCGAAAGCGGTAGCTCAGCACCACCGTCTCGCCCGGCGCCAGCACCGGGCGGCAGTAGATGGATGGATCGGCCGGACACGTGTCGTCCGTCGGGTAATCGGCGCCCAGCCATTCGACCCCGGTTATTGAGTCGGGGGCCAGACTCAACCGGAACCCGTTGGCGGGCACGTCCGACACGTTGGTCACATGGGCCTGGACGGAGTACGCGGCGCCGCGTTCGACCCGGTCGGGATGGATGAAGCTCAGCGAGAACCGCGGATTGTCGCGCACCGCCACTCCGCCCCGGGCCCGCCCCTCGATGGGCCAGCTCGGTTCGCCGGAGGCGGGCTCCAGGCGGCCGGCGATGTGGATGTCGAACTCGTGGTAGCCGACCTCGTGGCCCACCACGATCCAGCCCGCCGCGCCGGCGGCGCCGGGGGCGATCACCGGACCGGTGGCGCCGACGACGTCCTGGACCGCGGTGTTGGCATCGTCGGCGACCGGGGCCAGGCTCAGGGGGTCGCCCGGCTGCCAGTCCGTGCTCGCGGGGAGCGCCGCCTCCGCCGTCAGGTCGGCCAGGCGGTAGCCGCTCGCCGGCGGCAGGGCGTTGCAGAGGACCAGTTGGACGCTGAAGTGCCCGTTGAGGAACCCCACCGAGCCGGGGATGAGGATGAGACCGGGGAGGCGCACGTCGGCCGGCGGCAGGCCCGGCACCGCCACCCCCGAGATGTCCAGGTCCACCGCGCCGATGGCGCAGTCCCCCTGCCCCACGTCCAGCAGCCCGCCGAATTCGGCGGGCGTCACGGGGACGGCCGGCGACGCGTGGATCACGGGGAACGCGTACTCCACCACCTGCCCCTCGAGCTCGAACCCCACGACGAACTGATAGTTCTGGTAGGCGCTCTCGTCGAAGACGACGCCGGCGGCAAGCATCTCGGCCATCGTCATGGGCTCGGCGGTGACCCAGGCGATGAACAGGTCGCCGCCCACGTCCACGGCGGCGGTGTCGGGCGCGGCGTAGAGGAAGTCGCGCCCCGTGGCGAGGTTGACCAGCCGGATGTTGCGCAGGTGGTAGCGGCCCGGCGCGGTGAGGCCGTCCAGGAGGAACTCGCCGCCCACCGGGCACGCCAGCGCCCGCGGGAAACCCGGCGCGGCGGCCGGCGCGTACAACTCGGCGCGGACCTCGTAGCGGGACGCCAGGTACTCCCGGACGGCGCCGGCGTAGCCGGCGGCCGGATCGGCCAGCTCGATCCGGGTCCGGAGGCGCGCGGGCACGCCGGGCGGCACCACCTGCGCCACCGGCTCCACCTGCAGGCGGAACGCGGTGACCGGCACCTCGAAGCGGTGCAGCCGTCCGCCGCGGCCCTGCGCCATGGCGGCGGACGCCAGCAGGGCAAGGCCGACGCACGCGGCCAGGAGGCGCCGCGCGACGCATTCCGTCATCCGTTGTCGGCGTTCACCGCCGATCCGGCGCGGATGTCGCGGCATCCGCGCAACGTGGCGGCTCCGGCTTGCGCCGGCCCTCCCAAACACCCGTACCCTCCCCGGCCGGCCGGTACCCATCCGGCCCTGCCCGCCCGAAGGCTCACACTCCCAATCCGAGGTAAATTGCCCGGATTCTACCCAACCACATCCGGCCACGCAAGAAAAAATGTCAGCTTCGCGAAAATTTTATCCCGGCCATTCAATATATATAACGGATGAAAGCAGCGGGTGTCCGAAACAAATTGTCGGAGGGGACGGGTGAATGAGGGCGGATAGCATTCATCGATCAGCTTTCATTGGTCATTGGTCATGGATCAATTTCCATTTGTCATTGAGCATTTCAGATTATTGGTGATTGGTGATTGCTTAATTGTGATTGGCTATTTGGAGGCGAGGTGGATCATCTTTCATTGATCATTTTTCATCGGTCAATTTTCATTTGTCATTGGGTGTTTGGAGCGTTGAATGGGTGAATCGGTGAATGGGCATAATAATCCGGGTTCCGTGATCCAGGGCCCAGGTCCGATCTCCGATATCCAATTTTCTGCAGTCCGATGTCATCGGGCATTTGGGAGCGGTGACGAGGTGAATGAGTCAAGCGGAATCGGCAACTATTTCGGAACTCCTGCGGATGGGCGCTGTCTAACGGATTGAGAACGGTTCGACCCGCCAGGCCTGGTCGAGGTCAGCCTGCTCCAAAATCCCCGCGACGACCGCCGGTCGCCGCCAGCGGCCGCGACGGTCGGGAGGAGGTTGACATGTTCCAGACGCTCGCGACCACACCCGCAAGCACCGTCCAGTACCGGCTGCCCCTCACCCTCATGGCGGCCACCGTCGTGCACGCGGCGCTCGTGACAGCGCTCATGATCTTCCCCCTGCTCTTCCCGAACCGCGTGCCGGACAGCCTGAGCCAGCTCCTGATCGTCCTGCCCCAGGGGGACATGGTCTTTCCGCCCGCGGCGCCGCCCGTGGCCTCCCCGCCGGAAGACGCCACGCCCCGCGGCACGCCAGCGGCCCCGCTGGACATCAAACCCGACGTGATGTACAGCCCGGCCACGATCGCGGACACGATTCCGCCCGACACCGACATCGGCGATCTCATCGGCCAAGCCGGCGCCGGCGCGCCGAGACCCGATTTCCACGGCGGGATCCCGGGCGCCGGCATCGCCGGCCCCGGCTACGGCCTGCCCGGCATGGCCCCGACGGTGGGCGGATACCACCCGCCGGAGCCCCCGCCGCCACCCCCGCGCCAGCCCGCGGAGCGCCGGGCGCCGCTGCCGCCGCGGGTGCTGGCCGCGCGGTTGCTGCACGCCGAGCCGCCGGCGTACCCGGTCATCGCCCAGGCGAGCCGCACCGAAGGGGACGTGGAGCTGAAGGTCACCGTGGACGAGCACGGCCGGGTGACCGAGGTCACGGTCCTGGGCGGACACCCGCTGCTGGTGCCGGCGGCGGTGGCGGCCGTCCGCGGCTGGGTGTACCAGCCCACGCGGGTCAACGACCAGCCGGTGCCGGTGGAGGGCTACATCGTGGTGAAGTTCCGGCTGGGCCGCCGGTGACGGATCGCGGCGACCGCCCCACGGCTGTCGGTGCAGTTTGTTTACAGGTATTCGTCCTGGCCGTCCGCTTCCAGCTTCTGGACCACCTGGCGGACTTCCTGCGCTTTGTCCTTGTGCGCCACCAGCACCGCGTCGCGGGTGGCCACCACCACCAGGTCCTCGACGCCCACGCAGGCCACGAGGCGGTCGCGGGCGCACACCACGCAGCGGCGGGTGTCCACCAGGATCATGGGGGCGCCGATGGTCACGTTGGAGTTGTCCACCGCCAGCACGTCCTCCAGGGAATCCCAGCTGCCCAGATCGCTCAAGCCGAAATCGCCCCGGGCCAGGACGATGCGCCGCGATTTCTCCATGATGCTGTAGTCGATGGAAATGGACGGCAGGCCCTGAAAGACGCGCTCCAACTCGGCATCGCCGGTGCGCAGGTGGTCGCCGGCCTCCGCCAACTCCGCCAGGGGGCGGATGATCTCCGGGGCGTACTGGCGCAGCTCCTCGATGATGACCCGGGCTTTCCACACGAACATGCCGCTGTTCCAGTAGTAGTTGCCCTGGGTGACATACTCCTCGGCTAGCGAGCGGTGGGGCTTTTCAACGAACTGGTCCACGTTGAGCAGGGCCACCCCGTCGGCGCTGCTCACGATCTCCGACGCCTGAACGTAGCCGTAGCCGGTGTGCGGGTGCGTGGGGATGATGCCGAAGGTGATGAGGCGGTCGTTGGCCTCGGCGCTCTTGAACACGCTGTCGAGGAGCTGCTGGAAGCGGGCCGGCTCCTTGACGTGGTGGTCGGCCGGCAGCACGCAAAGCGTGCCCTCCGGGTCCCGGTGCTGGACCACCAGGGCCGCCAGGGCGATGCACGGCGCCGTGTTCCGGGCCACGGGCTCGCCGATGATGTTCTCGGCAGACAGCTCCGGGGCCAGCCGGCGGACCAGGTCCACGTGGTCCCGGTTGCAGATCACCAGCGTGCGCTCCGGCGGCACCAGCGGGCGGACGCGCTCCAGCGTCAGCTCAAAGAGCGACCGGTCGCACCCTCCCAGCGTCAGGAACTGCTTGGGCAGCTGGCGGCGGCTCCACGGCCAGAAGCGGGTGCCCGAACCGCCCGCCATGATCACAGCATGTCGTGCCATACGAATACCCCCTGAATGACAGTCGCATTATACAGAGTCCGCGCCAATTTGCAAGCCGGCCGCGGCGCGGGGGGCGGCGCCGCGCAATGGGTGTTGAATTCACCTGCCGAACGGGATACATTGGACGCATCAACCGCAGGAGAGCCACATGAAGAGCGTCCGGATCGGAATTATCGGGTTCGGCAAGGTCATCCGCGCCTTCCTGGAACTGCTCCCCGACAAGCGCGACTGGATCAAGACCCGCTACCAGCAGGATCTGCAGATCGTCGCCATCTGCGACAGCACCGAGTACATGCACAACCCGGACGGATTCGACCCCGGCGAGCTCCTCGCCTACAAGCTGGAGAAGATCGCCTCGGACAAGCGGGGCCGCCCCCTGGACCAGTCGGAGGTGGGGTACGTGGTCAACTCGTTCCTCGAGATGGGCGTCAACGTGGCGGTCGAGGCGCTGCCGCCCACCCGAGAGACGGGTGAGCCGGCGCAATCGTACCTCCTCGCGTTTCTCAACGCCAAGGTCCCCGTGGTGACCGTCAACAAGTCCCCTCTCGTCTACGGCTACCAAACGCTCTACATGGCCGCCCGGAAGCAGCACGTCGCCTTCAAGTTCAGCGGGACCACCGGCGCCGCGCTGCCCACCACCGATACCGTCGCCACCGCCCTGGCCGGCGCCGAGTTGTACGGATTCGAGGCCATCCTGAACGGCACCACCAACTTCCTGCTCACCGAGATGATCAAGAACCAATCGGACCTGGCCACGGAGCTGGAAATCGCCCAGGAGCTCAAGATCTGCGAACCGGACCCGTCGCTGGACATCAACGGCTGGGACACCGCCTTCAAGACCCTCATCCTGGCCAAGGCGTTCATCGACCCGTACGTCGAATTGCCCGACGTGCAGGTCCAGGGCATCCAGTCGCTCACTTACGCCGACATCGAACCGGTGATCCAGGCGGGCAACACGCTGAAGCTGCTGGGCAAAGCGGGCTTCGAAAACGACCGATTGCGCCTCCGGGTCAAGCCCTCAATCATCACCCCGGAGCACCCGTTCTTCCACGTCGACGGGACGACCAAGGCCATCACTCTGTTCACAGACACCATGGGGCGCCTCACCATGATCGGCGGTTCATCCGGACTGAAGGAGACCGCCGCCACCATCCTCAAGGACCTCGTGAACACGCACCGGGATTTCAGCCGGATCTAAGCGGACGGCCGCTCGGGGTGGACGGGCCGCCGGCAGGAGCTCACCCGCGCAGCGCAGCCATCAACCGGCGGAAGGAGATCACCCGGTTTCCCTGGACAATCCGCCGCTTGCGCCACATGGCCCGCAGACCGCGGATCGCATCCCAGTGAGCCCTCAGGAACAGGACCAGGCGCCCGTGCACGAGATGGTACATGAGGCTGCGCACCAGTTCCGCTGCCAGCAGCGGCACCGCCAACCAGAAATAGCTCCCTGGACAGTTCTTAACCAGAAAGAACACCCGGTTGCGTACCAGCAAGAAGTTTTTGCTCTTATAGTCCCTATTTTTATAGATTTCTGAATCATACCGCCCCACACTTCCCCCCTCGTGGTGGAACACCGTCCACTCAGGCAGAAGGCACCCCTGAGCGCCGCCCAGAAAGGCCCGGAAGAACAGATCAACATCCTCGTAGTACATGAAGAAATCTTCGTCAAATGCCCCATATTGATCGAAAAATTCGCGTCGGAACAGCACTGCGGAACAGGAGGCGGACGTAAGCAACCTCCGGCCGGCCCCGCGGGGCTTGTCCGCCGGCAGTCCACAGCATCGCTTGAAGGGCATGAGGCGCAGATTGACGCCGTCGCCCGCGCTGTCTACGATCCCTCGATCGCCGTAGCGCAGCACCAGCGGGGCGGCGAAGTCGTAGGCCGGCTGGGCTTCCAGAAACCGCTGGCAGCCGTCGAGCCAGTCGCCGGGCCAGGCGGTGTCGTTGTTGATCACGGCGATGTAGCGCCCCGCTGCGGCGTGGAGCCCCTGGTTGACCGCGCGGGCGAAGCCGGCGTTGGCGGCGTTTGCGATGACCCGGACCCGCGGGTGCAGCGCGCGGGCCAGCTCCGCCGAGCCGTCCGAGGAGCCGTTGTCCACCACGAGGATCTCCATGCGGGCGGCCGAATCCCCCGCACCGAGGCACGCCAGCACCTCGCGCAGGAACGCGGCGCCGTTCCAGTTCGGAATGATCACACTGAGTTCGGGATCGGACCGTGAGTCCACGCAGCGCCCGCCGTCAGGCTTCGGCCGGTGGGTCCGTCGGGACCAGGCGGCCGATGCCGTAGTAGCTGAAGCCCAACTGGACCACCTCGTGAGGATTATAGACGTTTCGGCCGTCGAAGATGACCGGGGTGCGCATCAACGTTTTCATCCGCTGGAAATCGGGAAACCGGTAGTCGTTCCATTCGGTGACCACCACCAGGGCATCGGCCCCGGGCAGCGCGTCATAGTTATTGGCGCAGAATTCGATGGCGTCGCCGAACGTGCCCCGGGCGACATCCATGGCGATGGGGTCGTGGGCGCTGATCGCCGCGCCCTTGTCCAGCAGGTTCCGGATGATGGTGATGGACGGGGCCTCGCGCATGTCATCGGTCTTCGGTTTGAAGGACAGGCCCCACACCGCGATCTTGCGGCCCGCCATGTCGCCGCCGAAATGCTCGATCACCCGCTCGGCCAGAAGGGCCTTCTGCCGGTTGTTGACGGCTTCCACCGCCTCGAGCACCGGCATGGCGAAGCCGGCTTTGTGGGCCATCCGGATCACCGCCTGGACGTCCTTGGGAAAGCAGGAGCCGCCGTAGCCCACGCCGGCGAACAGGAACCGCTTGCCGATGCGGGAATCGGAGCCGATGCCGGTCCGGACGGCGTCGATGTCGGCGCCCATCCGCTCGCAGAACCCGGCGAACTCGTTCATGAAGCTGATTCGCGTGGCCAGCATGGCGTTGGCTGCGTATTTGGTGGTCTCGGATGACCGGACGTCCAGCACGTAGATGGGATTGCCGGTCCGCACGAACGGCGCGTAGAGCGCCTTCATGATCTCGGCGGTGCGGATGTTGTCGGTACCCACGATGATCCGCTCGGGCATCAGACAGTCCTCGACCGCCGTGCCCTCCTTGAGGAATTCGGGATTGGAGACGACGTCGAAATCGTGGCTCGTGGCCGCGCGGATCGCCTCGCGGACCCGGTCGCAGGTCCCCACGGGGACTGTGCTCTTGACCACCACCACCTTGTAGCCGTTGATGTGTTCGCCGATGGTCCGGGCCACCGTCAGAACGTGGGTCAGGTCGGCCGAGCCGTCTTCGCCGGGCGGCGTGCCCACGGCGATGAACAGGAACAGCGATTCATGGATGGCGGCGACGGCGTCGGTGACGAAGCGGAGGCGACCGCTCTCGGTGTTCTTGCGGATGAGCTCGTCCAGGCCGGGCTCATAGATGGGGCTGATCCCGTCGTTGAGCTTGCGGATCTTCTCGGCGTCGATGTCCACGCAGATGACATCGTGGCCCGTGTCCGCAAAGCACGTCCCGGTGACCAGGCCCACATAGCCGGTTCCGAACACTGCAATCTTCATGCCCACACCTCAGTCGATTGGATCAAATGCGGCACTATAGCGGATTCAATCGCCACTTTCAAACCAAATCGCCCGCCCCGGATTCGTTCGGATCGGCCAGCGACGGCAGCCAGCAGGTGGGTCGGACGGGCCAGGTGCGCGGATCATCCGGACGGGTCACGCCGGATCCCACCAGCGCCGCGTCGATCCCGAAATCGATCGCCCCGCGGATGTCGGTTTCGAGCTGGTCGCCGATCATGACCATCCGTCCGCCGCCGGCCCGCCGGGCGGCTTCGGCGAACATCTCCGGGTGGGGCTTGCCCAGCCGTCGGAAGGCCGGTGCCGCGGGCCCGTCGTGCCGGAGCTGGAGCGCCGCTTCCAAACACAGGGCGATGCTGCCGGCCGTTAGGCCGTAGCGGCCGCCGCCCTTCGGGAAAATCAGATCCGGGTTGGGGAGCAGCAGGTGGATCTCGCGTCGGCGGTCCAGCGCCCGCCACACGAGGCTCAGGGCCGCATCCACAGTCTCCAGAAAGGGATAGCCGGTCTCGTCGCACACCACCAACACCTCGGCGTCGGCGTCCGCGGTGACGTCCACCGGCACACCGCCGGCCGCCGCCACGTTGTGTCGGGAACCCGCGGGGCCGAGGACGGCACAGCGGCGGCCCGCCAGCGCGTGCCGGTCAAAGTAACCGGGCAGGAGCGAACCGGATGTGATGATGCGGGCCGCAGGGATGTCCAACCCCTTGCGGCGGTAGGCCGCCTCCGTCTCGGGTACCGTCCGCGACGCGTCGTTGGTCAGGATGTAATACTCGCGGCCAGCCGCCCGCAGGTCCGCCAGCAGGTCCGCCGCACCCGGCAGGGGGCCGTCGGCGTCGAGAAGCACGCCGTACGCGTCGAGCAGCAGCACGTCGTACGCCGCGATCAGCTCGCGCCGGGTGATGCGCCGCAGCCCGCAGCCGGGTGCGGCGCCCGCGGAGGTTCCGCCGTGTGGTGAACCATGCATTGGTCCGTTCGTCCTTTCATCTTGAGGTCCGCCGGGTTGGCCCGAGCGCTTGTCATCACCAGCCCCAATCATAAAGAATTATCCGGAAGATGCAAGTCGGGCCTTGGAGAATAAAAAAATCGTAACTCTTGCGAGTTACGATCTGATCGGTTTTGGGGAGGGTATCTTTGATATGAGGTGATTATAAATCAGCGAATACGAATGGGTGTGACCTTCGTCACGCAAGTAAACAAAATGTTAATCCGATCCTATTTGAAAACAATGCGGCGGACACGCTATATTAAACAAGGCGTGAACCGCCGCCGGCTGCCCGCAACTCAATCCCCAGGCCGGCTGATACTTCGAGGAGATGTCATGAAGAGAGGGTGGCTGTTTCTGGCAGGTTTCACCCTGCTGGCATGCGCGCGGACCGGGTCGGCACCGGCCGAGGCGCCCATTCTCCGCCTGGCCACCACCACCAGCACGGACAACACCGGGCTGCTGGACCACATCCTGCCCGTCTTCGAAAAGGCGACCGGCGCCCGGGTCCACGTGATCGCCGTGGGCACCGGCAAGGCCCTCAAGCTCGGTGAAAACGGCGACGTCGACGTCCTGCTCGTGCACGATCCCGAGCTGGAGGCGCAATTCCTCCACTACGGCTACGGACTGTACCGCCGGCCTGTCATGTACAACGATTTCATCATCGCCGGCGCCGCCGCGGATCCGGCCCGGATCAGGGGTTCGGCGACCGCGGCGGATGCCTTCCGGAAAATGGGCGGCGGTGCGGCCCGGTTCGTCTCGCGGGGCGACGAGTCGGGCACCCACCAGATGGAAAAGCGTCTGTGGCAACAGGCCGGGATCACGCCCGCCGGCCGGTGGTACGTCGAAGCCGGCCAGGGGATGGGCCCCGTCCTCCTCATGGCGGACAGTCTGCAGGCCTACGTGCTGACCGACCGGGCTTCCTACCTCAAGTTGAAAAACAAGCTCAGCCTGGCGATACTGTTCGAAGGGGATCCGGCGTTGTTCAACCAGTACAGCGTCATCCCGGTTAACCCGGCCCGTCATCCCGGCATCCGCGGCGGGCTGGCGGAACGCTTCGCCCGGTGGCTGGCGGAACCCGCCACGCAGGCGCTGATCGGTAATTTCGGACGCTCGGAGTTCGGCGTGTCCCTGTTCTTGCCCAACGCCACGCCGTGAATCACGCCGGGCCGCTTTCCCCATGCCTGTCAGCGGCATGGGGATCCGCCGCCGGGCCGGAGTCGGCGCCCGGACCCGGAAGATCGATCTCCACGAACTTCAGGCCCTGGGGCGTCCGGCGCGGATCGCGCATCAACGCACGCAGAATGTCCGGCTCGCTCACGTCCGACAGCGGCTCATCGCTCCGGATCAAGCCGCACGCGCGGGCCCGACCGGTATTCTTGGCGACGTACAACAGCGCGTCCACCAGGTCGACGATCCGTCCCCAGTCTTCACGGCTCACTCCGTCCGCTCGGCCCAGCGGGTAGAAGCAGAAACCGAGTGAGGCCGTCACCCGGACGGGCTGGCCCTGCCGGCCCGGCACGGTGACATCGGCCACGGTCCGCATCAGCTTTGTCACCAGTCCCTTCAGCCCCCGGCTCTTAACATCCCGGGCGACGACCAGGATCTCTTCCCCGCCCCATCGCACCACCAGGTCGATGCCCCGGACCGCGGACCGAAGGGCGGCGGCGATCCGCTCCAGGAGGATGTCGCCGGTTTCATGCCCGTGGGTGTCGTTGACGTGCTTGAAATGGTCCAGGTCCAGCATGACGATCGCCAGGCAGCGCTCCTCGATGGTGGCCGGCACCTGCCGGACCACCCGCTGAAGGTGGGCGATCTCCTCGGGAAGCATCTCCGCCAGCGCCCGCCGGTTGGCGAGCCCCGTCAGGGGGTCGGTCCGCACCATCTCCTCGAGCTTGATGTTCTGGGCCGAGATCACCTGATTGGCCCGCGCCAGATCCGCAGTCCGCTCGGCGACGACCCGCTCCAACTCCTGCCGGCGGTGACGTTCCGCCAGCACGCGGAATCCGACCACCGAGGCGGACAACACCGCCACGCTCGCCAGGATCAGCAGGCGGAACCACACCGTGGCATACCACGGCGGGTGGATCCGCACCGCCAGCTTGAGGGGTTCGGGCGCCCAGACACCGTCGCAATTCTCCGCCTGGAGCAGGAACATGTAGTCACCCGGCGGTACCCGCCGGTAGACCGCCCGGCTTTCCGGACCAGGCGCGGTCCAACCCCGGTCGTGGTTGACCAGCTGCCAGCGGAACTTCACTCGCTCTGGCCAGATGAAGCTCAGCGCCGTGAATTCAAAGCGCAGATCGTTTTCGTCCGGCCCCAGATCGAACTGCGGGACGGGCCGATCCGCGGCGGCGTCCAGCTGTTGAAACCCTTCGAGCGGCCGGTCGTTGACCAACACGTTTTCTAAAACCAGCGTCGGCGGCTGCATGTTTGTGCGCAGCATGTCTGGTTCGGCCACGGTGACGCCGCTGATCATGCCCATCCAGAGCCGGTTGTGGCTGTCGCGGAAGGCGGCGTTCTGGGCCGCCTCGATGTGGGACAGGCCGCTGGCGTCGGTGTACACCCGGTCCACCCGCCCGTCGGGGCTGACCAGGGCGACTCCGCGGGTGGTGCCCGCCCAGATGCGGTGATAGAGATCCTCGACGAGGAACCAGACGCTCTTGCTGGGGAGGCCGCCGCGGGTCGTGACGGTGAAATCGCCCGAACCGTCTATCGGATGCACCCAGATCCCAGTGTCCGTCCCCGCCCATACCCGGTTCTGCTCGTCCACCCGGATGCACCACACGCGGTCGTCCGGCAGCCCCTGGCGGGTTGTCCACGTCTGGAAACCGGTGCCGGAGAATCGGACGACGCCGCCGCCGTACGTAGCCATCCAGACGGCCCCGGCGCTGTCCTCGGCGAGGCTCATGACATGCAGGCCGGGGATCTCGGCACCGGACGCCCAGGTGGTCCAGGCATCGTCGCGGAATCGGCTCACCCCGTCCTCGGTAGCCACCCAGACCGCGCCGTCTCTGGCTCGCAGGATCGCGAACACCGAATTGGGGGAGACCCCCTCCCCCGACCGCCAAACCCGGATTCGCCGACGGTCCCGGTCCACCCGTGCCACGCCGTCACTCGTTCCCACCCACAGGTTGTTGCCGTCCGCCGTCAGGCAGATCACCCGGTCGCTTGGCAGTCCGTTTGCGGCCGTCAGTCGCGGCCCCCATTGGCCGTCGCACCATGAGGCGACCCCGGCTCCCAACGTGGCCATCCAGATGCACCCATCCGGTGTTTCCGCAAAATTCAGCACCAGCGGCGTCGGCAGGCCCGATTCGGCCGTCAGCAATCGAAACGCGCCACGGACGGCTTGATAGAGTCCATCCCCGTTCGTACCCACCCACAGGTTGCCCTCCCGATCCTCGAAAAGCACCCGCACGTCATCGGTCGCCCCGGAGCGCAGGGGCTGATGCACCACCTCGCCTTCTTCAATGCTGAACAACCCCTGGCTGGTTCCCACCCATATCTCACCCAGGCGGGTCACCCGCAGCACGCGGGCCCGCGGCAGGCCCCCGGTGAACGGCACGGCTTCCACCGATCCGTCGAGATGGCGACGCCACATCCGGCCGTCCTCGTCGATCACCCACAGCGTGTCGTCATCCCCGAAGACGGCGGCGGCCACGCGGCCGGTCTCGCCGGCGGGGCGAACGGTGATTTCCTCGACGCGATCCCCACGGACGCGCCAGAGCCCTCCGGCGCTCAGGACCGCCACCTCGCCGCTGCGGGGAGCGGTGAACAGGCCATCCACGGCCAGGGGCGCGAGCAGCGCGCAGCCCGAACCGTCGGAGCGGAACAAGCCTTCCCGGTAGCCGATCCAGAGGTCTCCGCCCCGATCCACAGCCAAGGCACGAATCCGGCTGACGGGCAGGCCCCGCTCCGCCAGGGGGTGGCTGAGGCGGTTCCGGTCCCAGCGCGCCACGCCGCCCCGGTCGGTGCCCACCCAGACGCCGCCGTCAGCAGTCGGTGCCAGGGACCAGACGAAATCGTCGGTCAATCCGTCTTCTTTGGTGAAGATCAGAAATCGTCGCCCGTCGTACCGGGACACTCCCCCGCTCGTCCCCACCCACAGATAACCCAGCGCGTCCTGGGTGACGGCCCGCACCTGCGACTGGGCCAGCCCCTCTTTGACCGACACGTGGCGCATGGACAACTGCTGGCCCGAAACCCAGCCGGCCAGACAAAACACCACCAATGTCCCGCACGCACGGCCCAGAGCGGTGTCGACCCGGCGGACAGCCCTCATAACACCTTCAGCCGCAAACAGTGACTGTGTTTATTGTAATGGCCGGGGATACGCTTTGCAATTGAATTTGAGTCGGACCGGGGTAACGAATGCTTCAAACGTATGCAGCCGGCAAACCCCGGCCCGGGTGTCCAGAGAAAGGTATTCCAGCGGGCCCTCGACACAGGCGCCGCTGTTCGCGTACAGGCGCTGCCGCCAGTCGACGCGGCCGATGTGCGTATGGCCGGTGATCACCGCATCGCAACCGCGGGCGGCGGCCATGGCGAGCGCCCAGCGCTGGAAGCGACAGCGATCGGGTGCAGCGGATGCACCCCGGATCGCCCGGTCCGCCGCGGCGAACAGCCGGTGGAGGCGTTGCAGGCCCAGCCGCTGGATGTGGCAGCCGAGACAGACCAGGAATTCGGACGTGCGCCGCGCCCGGCGGAAGATCCAGTCATACGGGTGACCGTGCAGGAACAGCAGGCGCATGCCGTCCATTCGCAGCTCCAACTCGGCGGGAGCGCCCACGAGCGGGCCGGCCACCCAATCGTGGTTGCCGTGTAAATAGGTATACGCGGGTCGCTCGAAAAACCGTCGGGCGACTGCGTGATGTGCGGCGCCACAGACCGCAAACTCCTCGCGCTGATTGCCCCACCCTGCGCCGGTCAGTGTCTCGAAGATGTCGCCCAACAGAATGATGCGCTCGAAGCTGCGCTCAAGATGATCGAGGAACCGGATCAGCTCGGCGTCGCGTCCCCGGAACGGGTCGATCCGGTCTCCCCGTCCCAGGTGCAGATCTGAAATGACTGCGATCTCCATGGCCGACTGCTCCCGCTGTCTTCGCGCACAGAGTAGCCGGACACCATGAATTCTCGATCAACCGTCGGTTAGAACTGGGTGAATTTTTCGAGCGCCGTCCCGTGCCATCCGGGCGCCGGCTTCCCGGTGCCGCCGGCCGGTTTACTGGTACAGACAGAGGTAGGCCACCGGCCGCTTGGCGGTCACCGTGAACTTCGTGTCCCGAGGCACCTGAAAGGACTGACCCTTGCGATATGAGTCGCGGCGGCCGTCATGGTGAACGATGTCCATCTCGCCATAGATGACTTCCATGATCTCCAGCGTCTGGGTTCCGAACGTGTACTCGCCGGGCTCGATGATCCCCACCGTGAACCGCTGGCCCGCCAGCTCCTGGCCCAGGCTCTTGACCCGACCGTCGAAGTACTCACTCACCTTGATCATGGCCACACTCCTTGGATATGGATACGGTTCGCCCACTCTATCATCCGCCGCAGGGAGAGTCAAAGCCGGTTTGGCACCGCGCCGCGCATTCCACCGGCTGATCATCGGCATGCCGTCCGGCCTTCCCGAAGACGGGCCGGCGATTGGATCCGATGGCGCGGCGAGCGTTCAAATCAGCGGATCAGGGTGTACAGATACCAGAGCAGGCCGGCAAACAGGGCGGCCGAGGGGATAGTGAGCACCCAGGCCCAGATGATCTTGTAGGCGATGCCCCAGCGGATGGCCGAGAACTTGGTGGTGGCGCCCACCCCGATGATGGCGCCGGTGATGGTGTGGGTGGTGGAGACCGGCGCGCCCAACAACGAGGAGAAGATGATGGAACTAGCCGCGGCCGTTTCGGCGCAGAAACCATGGACCGGTTTCAGCTTCGTCATGCGCATCCCAAGAGTCTTGATGACACGCCAGCCGCCGAGCAGTGTCCCCAGTCCGATGGCCGAGTAACAGGCGATCACTACCCATAACGGCACATAGAACTCGCTGCCCAGATGGCCGGTGCTGAACAGCAACACCGCGATGATGCCCATGGTCTTCTGGGCATCGTTGGTGCCGTGGCCGACGCTGTAGAGTGCGGCCGATACCAGCTGAAGTCTGCGGAACCAGCGATCGGTGTGCCTCGGCGAGCAGTGCTGGAAAACCCGGTAAACCAACACCATGAAGAGATACCCCAACACGCACCCCAGTAGCGGTGACAGCACGATGAACAGAACGACCTTGGCGATGCCGCCGACGACCACCACACCGAATCCCGCCTTGGCGACGCCTGATCCGACCAGGCCACCCACCAGGGCGTGGGAAACGCTGATGGGGAAACCCATTTGCGTGCAGAGATGGGTCCAGACGATGGCGCTGACCAGCGTGGTGAGCACGAGGGGCACGTCGATGACCCCTACGTCCACGATCCCTTTTCCCACGGTGGTGGCAACATGTACGCCGAACAGAAACACCGCCACGAAGTTGAAGAAGGCCGCCCAGACCACCGCCTGGCGCGGCGACAGCACCCGCGTGGAGACGATGGTGGCCACCGAGTTGGCCGCGTCGTTCATCCCGTTGAGAAAGTCGAACAGGAGAGCCAGGACGATGGCGATGATCAGCAGGGTCATGGTGGAATCCGCTCGGCTCTAAGTGTTCTCGAGAACGATCCCCTCGACGATGTTGCCCACGTCTTCGCAGCGGTCGGTGGCCTTCTCCACATAGGCGAGGATATCCTTCCACTTGACCAGTTCCACAACATCCTGCTCCTCGCGGAAGAGCCGGGCCAGCGTGGTCCGGCGGATGTAGTCGGCCTCGCTCTCCAGCCGGTTGATTTCCACCACCAGCGCCATGATCCGATCGTAGTTCTCGCGGAGCGTGCGAATTTTAGCAATCATCTCCTGGATGATCTTGGCGCTCTCCAGCAGGACGTTGACCAGACCCTTCATCTCGGGCGGCATGGTTTTGGGCCGGTACATCTCGATGGTGGATCCGGACAGATGCGCCAGGTCGAGGATATCGTCCAGGCGGACCAGCAACTGGTGGATCTGCTCCCGGTCCAGCGGTGTGACAAACGTTTTATGCAGGTGAGACAGCGTCTTATGGATGATCTCGTCCGTCTCGTGCTCGATGGTTTTCAGCTGCTGCGCGAGGGCCTGCAAGTCGTTTTGGCTATCGGTCATCCGATGCAGCAGCACGACGCCTTCGACAATGTTGGCCGTGATTTGATCAAACATATCGTAGAACATCTCGTTGCGCGGAACCAATTTTTTAAACATTTTTCGCCCCTTACCCCGTACGCGGGCACCATTCATGATTGGACTGAGGTGACTTCCAGTGAACGAAAGGCAAACGGATTTTTAACACAATCTGAACGAAAACACAATGCGCGTCTGCGGCATGCGTCCGGAGGCCAGCCTCAAACCGCCGCCGGGCGGATCATGCGAGCGACGGGTCGAACAAGAAGCTACCGCGTGACTTCCCAGCTCAGGGTGAAGCGGTACAAATCGTCGCCGGAGCCCGGATCCGCGATGCGGATGCGGGCGGTCCAGCCGTTGGCCGCGCTGGGCGCTTCGAGCAGCCTGATATCGCCCCGCCCTTCCCACCGCTTGAGATCGAACGACGCCGGACGGGCGGGGAGCGTCTGGCTGAAGGCACACTTCGGCTGTTTGACGAAATCGCCCGAGATCACCTGAAGGTTCGCCCGCCCGCCGCGCAGCCAGAGCTCAACGGTGCCGTCCACCCGCGCCTGAAAATCGAAGAAACCCTCCGCGCCGCCGGCTGCCTGACTGCCCCCCTCCATCGACACCGGCAGCGCGATGCCCGGCAGCTCCGCGGCGCGCTCCGCCGTTGCCGGCCCGCCGCCTTCGCCGCCGGGCGTGACGGCTCCGGCAACCCAGCTCAAACGGACATGGTACCGGTCGCTGCCTTTCTTCGAATCCTCGATGCGCAGCGTGGCGGTGAAGCCGTTGGCGGCCGAAGGCGGCTCCAGCAGCCGGACATCGCCACGACCGTCCAGCGTGTCCAGGCGGAATCCCGTCGGAGCGTGCGGCGGCAAGGGCGCGGAGCACGCCGTGCCCTGGTCCAGGGCGGGCCGCCCCTTCTCCGCCACGCACCGCACCGTGTCGTCCTGAACCCGCACGATCACGATCTCATCGGCTTCCAGCCTGATGTCGAATTGTTCCCGA
>JAAYUB010000154.1 GCA_012517875.1 Acidobacteriota bacterium
AGGCCCGGTGCACGCCCAGCACCTGAGCCGGCTGGCTCAGGTTGAGCGACTCGATGCAGGTGTCCATGGGTACGCCCTGCTGAAAGAGGTAAGTGCCCATCGCGCCGTCCATGAAGGCGAGGTGCTCCTTCTGGAGGAAGCGGAGGAAATTGTCAGCGGGCATCGACGAACTCCTTGCAAACGGCGTCGGCGCCGGGGCGCGGCTCAGGCGGTCGCGTCATCGGCCGCCGCCTTTTGGTGGGGATTCAGAAATTTGTGATACAGCAGCAACCCGACGACCGTGGCGGCACCGATTCCGGCGAAGATGAGCCACAGCAGCCGCGGCTGGTTCATGCGGTCGACAAACCGGACATAGAGGTTGGCGCCCAGCACCCCGGCGATGCTGGACCCGATCACGCCGTACAGCGACAGGTAGCCCATGTACATGGCCACGTGCGCCCGCGGGGCGATCTGGCCCACATAGCTGAAGAACTTCGGGTGGGCGGTCATCTCGCCCAGCGAGAAAACGATGTTCCCCAGCACGAACACCCAGATGTGAGGCGAGATGGCCAGAATGGCGAATCCGGCGGTGCCCAGCACGATGCCGGTGATCATGGTGGGCAGGGCGGACCGCTTCTCGAACAGTTTGGAGATCACCAGCTGCAGCGCGATGATGGTGCCGGCGTTGATCACGGTGACGTGCTCCACGTCGAAGCGCCAGCGCCACGCCACACCCAGCGCGGCCAGCGCCGAGTTGACGAGATCATCCAGCGGCGCGGCGTCCACATACGCCTTGACGTACCAGAGCACGGAATCGAACATCTGGAAGTAGAGGACCCAGAAACCGGAGTAGATGAAGATCATCAACAGGAAGCGGAAGTGGTCGCGGAAGCGCGCCGTGTCGGCCAGATCCATCCGGAACACGCTCAGGATGGTCAGGTAGACGCAGGAGCACAGGATCCGGGCGAACAGGGTCAGGCCTGGCAGCAGCCAGATGCTGCCCAGCATCGCCGCCACCACCAGCCACGGGATGTACCGGCCGGCGGCCGCCGCGCCGGCCTGCAGCCGCTCCCGCAGAATCACCGCCAGTAAAGCGGTGGCGAAGAACAGGAACAGAAACAGGAGGAAGAACGGCCGGCGCGCGGTCTCGTCCAGCGCCTCGCGCAGGGCGCCCCGCTCCACCCCCACCAGCAGCGGCTCGTCTTCGACGCGGCTCAGCGCCGCCGTCAACACCGCATCGTCCGGTTGCCCGGCGCGCACCTGCAGGTGATAGCGTCCGGGACCGGTTCGGCGCAGATCGACCGCCGCGGCCGCCTCGCCCGACGGGCCGCCCGGCTGGCGGCTCACCCGCAGCACCGGCCGCTGCTCCGACTCCTGAAGGATCTGCCGCAGCACCGCCTGGTCCAGCTGTTGCCAGTCCAGCCGCTCCCGCAGTTCCGTCACCAGCGCATCCAGGAAGCCCGGCTGGTCTGACGACTTGAACACTTCGAGGCGGTACAGCGGCCGGCCGGCTTGGGCGGGATTGGCGCCCGCCTCCTGCAGCCGGAAATCCGCCGGATTGGACTGGTCGCGCCGCACCGCCACCAGCAGCGTCTTGCCCCAGCGGGTGTGGGGCACCGCTTCGACGTAGATCTCGGCTTCGGGCGGCGTGGCGTACTCATACACCGCCCACGCGCCGAACGCCAGCAGGCCGACGGCGACACCCGTCGCCGCCGGCAGGGACCGGCGGGCCAGGCGGTGGGCCATCACGACCGGCGAAAAGACGATCTCGAACGCATTGGCCAGCGTCTGCACCAGGCTGGCCCGCGCCGCCGAGCCCTCCGTGGGCCGGGCCGGTTCGCGGAAAAATAGGGCCATGGGGATGAGCATGGTCCCGGTGCCGATGGCGGCGGCGATGATCACCCAGTGCCAGCCGTAGCTGTGCTTCAGCCACGGCACCAGGACCAGCGGGAACAGGAACGCCCCCAGATTGATGGACCAGTAGTAGATCCCAAAGCC
>JAAYUB010000155.1 GCA_012517875.1 Acidobacteriota bacterium
CTGCTGGAACGTGTCACCCGTGCTGGTCGCGTCCGGCCGGTCGGCCGGCACTCCCTTGAGCGGGAACTGTTGGGGCTTCCATCTGAGGTGGTCGCCTGCGGGCACAGCCACATCCCGCGGCGTATTCTCCTTTCCGAAAAACTGCAAGTGGTCCACCTCGGCAGCGCGACCTTGCCGACCTACAGGGACAAAGAGCCCCATCCCCACATGATGGCCGCTGGTGCGCCTCACGCCCGCTATGCAATCCTGCGTCACCATGGAACAGGATGGGCGGTCGAGTTCGTGTCGGTGCCCTATGATTGGGCTGCTGCGGCACAGACGGCGGCGGCCAACCACCGATCCGACTGGTCACACTGGCTGGCGACCGGGTGCGCGCAGCCAGTCTGACGGAACCGGCGAAGCCGCACTCAGGTAAGGAGGGAGTCAGATCCCGGCATAGGGATCTGCCGGGTCATCCACCGGGCGGGTTTTCCAACGGCGGTGCCCCCACAGCCACCGGTCTGGCCACTGCCGGACGGCTTCCTCGATACAGCGGGCGTAGCGGCTGGTGTTTTCCAGAACGTCGGCCGCGGTGTTGCCGGTGTTGCGCACAGGGATGGACGGCAGCGCATGGATCAGATAGCGGGTCCGCCGTTCCGGATCCGGCACCAGGAACGACGGGATCACAGCCGCGCCACTCCGCAACGCCAGCAGGGCCAGGCCCGATGTCATGCACGCCTTCTTGCCGAAAAAGTCCACAAAGACGCCTTCGCGCTCCTGCACGTTCTGGTCCGCCAGAATGCCTACGTCGGCGCCCGATGCCAGCGCCCGGAGCACCTTGCGTGATGCGTCCCGCTTGGAGATGGCCTGATTGCCCGACAAGCCGCGATAGCGCAGCAGGGCGGCGTCGATGCGCGGATTGTCCAGGGGGCGGTACAGGTAGTGAATCGGGCGGTGGAACACACCGTGCGCAAAGGACAACAGCTCCCAGCATCCGAGATGGGCCGTTAGGATGAGGACCGGCCGGTTCTCCGCCTTGAATTTCACGTATTCATCCGTGAAATCGTACCGGACCAGCTTGCTCAGACGCTTCGGATCGTGCAGGCGCGGGAAGTGGGCGATCAGCGCCAACATCTCACCGAGATTCCGGTAGGAGTCCCGGGCGATTTGCCGTCTCCGGGCCGGCGGCATGTCCGGAAAGGCGATGGACAGGTTTACGTCCGCGATCCGCTGGTGGCGGCGGTCGAAGTGGTAATACAGGCCGGCCACCCATCGGCTAAAGCCGATGGCCGCGCCGAGCGGCAGCGCATACAGGAGCGTCATAATGCCGCGTCCGAAACCGTAAAGCAAGGTATCCGAACGTCTTGAGGCCACGCGCACTCTCCTCCCGGCCGGCACGCGCCCATCCGCGCGAACGGATCGTATGCGGAAGTCATTCAACACCCAAGGACTGCAATTCTTACGGAGAAAATGTTTTTTTGCAATCGGAAAAATACTTGTCATTTCACGTCTTTTTGGATAAAGTATCACTCTTTGTCTGGGAGTCTATAACGAGGTGTCCGGATGAGCGAGAACCACCCCCTGGAAAACAACATCCAGCCAGTGCCTGAAGCAACCCCGAATCCCCATGAGGAGGCCCGCCCGCACGTGAGCGAATCCGCGCCGGTCGAAGCCGTCCCGACGGAGATCGCGGCGCCGCCTCAGGCCGATGTTCCCGCCGCCGCAGAACCCGCCGTGGCTGACAGCGGTTCGGAATTCGAGAAAATGATGGCCGCTTGGGATCAACAGGTCCCCAACGTCCAGAAAGGCGAGTTCGTGCAGGGCACCATCGTCAAAATCAAGGACAATGACGTGCTCGTGGATATCGGCACCCGCTGCGAAGGCAGCTTTCCCGCCGAGGAGATCCGCAACGCCCAGGGCGAGTACCTGTACAAGGAAGGTGACACCATCACGGTGCAGGTGGTCTCCTCGGTGACTACCGATTTCACCATCCGCCTGTCTCACAAGAACGCCCGCCGGCAGGAAATGATCCGCCAGTTCAAGAAGGCGTACGAGGACGGCACGGCGGTGACCGGAACCATCAGCGAATCGGTCAAAGGCGGCCTGCGTGTCAACATTGAGGGTTTCGAGGGCTTTTTGCCAGCTTCGCAGATCGACCTCCGCTTTGTCGAAAACACCGACACCTGGGTGGGCCGCACCGAACAGTTCCGCATCATGAAATTCCATCCCCGCCTGGGCAAGCTGGTCGTATCCCGCCGCGCCCTGCTGCAGGAAGAGAAAGACCGTCTCAAGAACGACCTGTGGAACCAGATCAGCGTCGGCCAAGTGGTCAAGGGCAAGGTGACCCGGCTCACCGGCTACGGCGTCTTTGTGGATCTGGGCGGCATGGAAGGCCTGATCCACATCTCGAATCTCTCCTGGGACAAAGTCAAGAAGCCTTCCGAGATCGTCAAGGTCGGCCAGGAAATCGATGTGCAGGTCATTGAGCTGGACATGGAAAAAGAGCGTATCGGTCTCAGCCTGAAGGAGTTGGTTGCCGACCCCTGGCTCACTGTCGCCGACCGATACATGCTGGGACAACGCGTCCAGGGCAAGGTGGAAAAACTCGAATCGTTCGGCGCCTTCGTGAAGCTGGAGCCCGGTGTCACCGGCCTCATCCCCATATCCGAGATGAGTTGGGCCCGCCGGATCAACCATCCCAACGAGGTGATCAAGGCGGGCGACCAGGTGGAAACCATGGTGCTGCGCGTGGATCCCACCGAGCGGAAGATCTCCCTGTCCCTCAAGCAGGTTACCCCTTCGCCGTTTACCCAGTTCGCGCTGGATCACCAGCCCGGCGATATCCTCGAAGGGGAGATCACCAACGTGGTCGGGTACGGCGCATTCGTCAAGCTTTCGGAGCAGGTCGAGGGGCTGATGCATATTTCGGAGATCTCCTGGTCTCCTGTGCGCAACATCGACGAAACCCTTCATGTCGGCGACAAGGTGACCGTCCGCATCCTGCACATCAACAAAGACACCGAAAAGGTTGCCCTAAGCGGCCGGCTGGGCGAGCCGCCCGCCATGGAAGCCGGTGATCCGGGTGCCGGCCACGCCCCGCGCAAGGGCGGCCGCCGTCCGCCGCGCCGCGAGAAAGAGAGCGAAGAGCAGCGGTATATGACTGATGTGGCCTCATTTGCCACCAAACTGGGTGAACGATTCCCCAAAGAACTACTGGAACGGATGAAGGCGCAGAAAGGCGAGTGATCGCCGCGTTGCCTGTCATTTCCGGATGATCGAGCTTCGGGCCGGCTGAAGCCGGCCCGAACCATCTTGCGTTCACCTCTTTAATTTGATAAATTACCCTCGACATTCTTATGAAAATGAAGGCAAAGCGTTCTGCAGCGCCTGCTCCCGAAACGCCGATTGGGATGTTGCGCTGCATCTATCTCAATCTGGACTCCCGGTGCATCGAGTTCGACTCCGAAGGTCTGGAGGTGAGCGCGGTCAAAACCGTTTCCGACGTGTTCCGGCTCATCAAAGGCAACCCGGCCTCCGATTGGGTCATCCTCTTGGGTCTCTCCCGCAACCTCATGGACAACTATCTGGCCATCGCTTCCCTGTTCTTTCGCCAGCAACCGGGCAAGATCCCCATCATTCCGGTCACGCATTCCGGCAACCAGATCGCCGAACACAAGGCGTTCCTTTTCGGTAAAAAGCCTTATCCGTTCAAACGACTCGACCTGGCTAAAATCCAGCAGTTGGTCGAGGTTCGGACTTACAGCCCCCGACACTTCATCCGAATACCCGTGGAATTTGTGGCATTCGCCCAACCCGACGGCAGCACCGCGCAGTACCCGGTGGTCTGCCGGAACATCAGCTGGAGCGGCACCTATTTCGAAACCCGCGAGCCCATTGAGCTAGATCGTTTCACCCTGATCCTGCGGTCGCGCATCCACACCGTTGAACTGCCGTCACGAGTCGTTCGCCGCGTCAATCTGGCCAACGCCTCACCGCCCCGCCACGGCTTTGGAGTGGAATTTCTCATGCCGCTGCCCTTGAGCCTGATCCATTACATGTACGCCAAACACATGAAAAACCAGCAGTGATCAGCTCCGTATCCGCAACCACCGCCTGATCCGTGTTCCGGTTCGACTGCAACCGGTTTCCCTGGTCCGGCTGATTGTGAGCGTTGCCGGAATTGTGTTATACTCGCTCCACAGTCGGTTCCCGTCCATGACGGCACGGGAACCCGAGGCAATATGCAAGGCATCCGGAAGACGGGTAAAAAGCGCGGCCGCATAGTTAATCTGTTGGTCCTGTCCATGCTCATCGTCGGGACCATCCCCCTGATCATCAGTGGCTACAACCTTATCTCGTACAACGCCGGCATTCTGGACACCGACCAGAAACTTCTGCACCTGCAGATTTGCAAATCGGTGGCCAGCGAGGTCGCCCTCTTTTTAAGATCATCCGCCAACATCATCACACCGGTGGAGAAAAGCGTCGAGATCGGCTACGACTCCAGCAATCCCAGTGCTGTGTTTTACGACAGCAAGACCCGCGATCTGATCACGGCGCTGTTCCAGTCCCACAACCGGATCATCAACATCCGGGTGTTGTATCTGAACAACCGGGGCGTGCAGGCCGGATATCGGATCGACGAAGCATCGCCCATCAACAGCGAGCTGATGGACACCATCCAGCGATGCCTTTCGTCGGACTACTTTCACATCTCCCGACCGCAATATTCCGAGGATTTTAATCAGGTATTGTTCGTCATCGGCAAGACCGTGCTGATCAACAACAAGATCCAGGGCGTGATCACCATGGTCTTCAGCATGGCCGATGTGATGGACACCGTCCGGCGAGCCCACCAGTCCAGCAACACCGCGTACATCCTGGATAGCCACGGCAATATCATTCTCCATCCGGAAATCCGGATCATCCGCGCCCGGATCAACGTCGCCGACAGTCCCATCTTCCAAGAACTGCGCAAATTGCGCTCCCATGCCATCTCTACATTTCCGTTCACGGACCGCTCGTCCGGGCACCCCGAGGATATGCTGGGCACCGTGTACATGATTCCCGACTCGGTTGTCGGGTGGGGAGTCGCGGTTCAAACGCCGGCCGAGGTGGCCAACGTCGTCATCCAGAACATGCGCCGGCAAACGGTGTACTGGATTCTGTTGTCGATCATTCTGGCGCTGCTGATGAGCTTCTTGTTTTCGCAGCAGATCAGCATCCCCATCCAGATTCTGACGCAGAAGACGCTTTCCATCACCGACGGTAACTTCAGCGAGCGGGTGGACATCCGATCCAATAATGAATTGGGCATCCTTGCTGAAAACTTCAATCTCATGACCGAGGAGATCGAGGACTACATCAAGCGCCTCAAGCAGGCGGCCGAGGAGAACCGGCAGCTGTTCCTGGGTGCGATCCGGACTCTGGCTGCGGCGATCGACGCCAAGGACCCTTACACCCGCGGACATTCGGAACGGGTCACCCGCTATTCGGAAATCATTGCGACCGAACTCGGGTTACCGACCGAAGAAGTGGAAAACATCCAGATCGCCGCCCTGCTCCACGATGTGGGCAAGATCGGCATCTCGGACTCCATTCTCCAGAAACCGGGCATCCTCACTGAAGCTGAATATGCGGTCATGAAACAGCACCCCGAGTTGGGCGGTAACATCATGAGCCAGATCCAGCAGCTCAAACACATTATCCCGGGCATGCGCTATCATCATGAATCGCTCGATGGATCCGGCTATCCGCGCGGCCTCAAGGGCGACGAGATCCCGCTGGCTGCCCGCATCATCGGCGTCGCCGACGCGTTCGATGCCATGACCACCGAGCGGCCGTACCAGAAACCATTGGCCACCGAGGAAGCCCTGGAGATCATCAATCGAAAAGCCGGTCAGAAGTTTGACCGGCGAGTGGTCGACGCGCTGGCGGCCGCGGTTTCCAGGGGTCTGATCGACCTGCCCAATCCGGAAGACGTGAAAAAGCCGCGATACGTCACGAGCAATTGACCATGCCCTTTTCCAAGCTGCTCGCTGACATGGTGAATTCGGTCGCCGGCGCCTCGGGCGCGATCTTTCTCGACGGCGAGTGCGAATACGTACAGTATTACGGTCATCTCGATTCGTTCCGGACCAAGTTGCTCGGGGCATACCAGGGGATCCTCCTCCAGCATATGCGCGGCATCGTCGGCCGACTCCGGGTGTCCGGCCTGGACAAGATTGTCACCGGTTATGAGGGGGCCAATTTCATCACCAAGAATCTCAAGGATAATTATTACGTTGTCCTCGTTTTGGACCCAACGGCCAACATCGGCCAGGGGATTCAAGAAATCGACCGCGTCGCCGCAATCATCAACGCCGAAATTGCCTGATCCGCTGGAGCGTGGGCATGCTGCTGGTACTTGACGTTGGCGACACCAACGCGACGTGTGGGATTTTTCGCGACCCCGACAAGCCAGACCACGTGTGGCGGCTGGCCGCACAGCCGAGCCGATCTGCCGACGAATACGGCCTGGTGATCCGCCAATATTTGTCCTTTTGCCAGAGCGACAGAACGGCACTCCGGGCCGTTGCCATCGCCTCGGGCGTACCCGCTGTGACCGACGCATGGACTCGGCCCATCAGACTGTATTTGGATCATGAGCCAACTGTTGTCGCTGTCGCCAATCAATCCCTGCGCGCCATCAGGTATCCGCCGTCCGGCGATCTGGGCATCGATCGCATCGTCACCCCCGGCGCCGCCCGCCGGCGTTTTGTCTCACCGCCCACGGTCATCAATATCGGCACGGCTACGGCCGTTGACACAGTTGCCGCAGGCGACGTGCTTCTCGGCGGCACCCCTTCACCGGGCGACGGCGCGTTCACCGATCGCCTCACCAGACAGACGGCACGCTGGCTGCACGACGACTTGTCCCACCCCGACCGAGCCAGCGGATTCAGCACACAGGCCGGCCGGCGCTCCGGCTGGCTCCTTGGGTATCTGCCTTTGCTGAAGGGATTCACACAGCGCGTCTGCGCAGAATTGGATCCCGACGCCCAGACCGTAGCCACGGGTGGCGTTCTGACTGTTTTCCGCACCGATCTGGATTGGCTGGCCGCCGTCGCCGACAAGTTGACACTAGGCGGCATTTACTACGCAAACAGAAAATCACATGAATGAACCACGCTTTAACTATTACAACTACTTCACCGATATTGAAGATCACTTCATCTCCAAACGCGGCAAGCATATCTTGCTGTCTCCGTTGGATTGGACGCTGATCGAAACCTGGCAGACGATGGGAATTCCACTCCATGTAGCGCTTCGCGGTATCGATCGTGCCTTGACGGCATTTCGCGAAAAGCAGCTTCGCCACCGTCTGGTCAACTCGCTGTTCTATTGTAACCAGGCTGTGCTGGAAGAGTACGAACACCATCTGCTCAGCCAAGAGGGACAGTCCACCGAGGATAGTGAACTGTCCCGCCATTCCGCTCCCGCAACACTGGCGATTGATTTGTCCGGTTTCCTGACCGAACGTCAGACCGAGTTGCGCCGTCTGGCCGATCGGTATCCCGGCACCCCCGCCGCGGAAACCGGCATGCGCATGGCCCGGCGTCTTGAGGAGATCATCACCGCCTGGAAGCATTCCGAGCGCCCTGACCCGGAGCGACTGGAAAAGGATTTGCGCACGATCGAGGATGATCTCGCTCCGGCGCTCGCCAACTCGGTGTCCGCCAGTGAGCGCAAGACACTGACCGAAGCTTGCCGGCGAGAGCTCCGGCATCACCGTGCCAGCCTGCCACCCGAGATGTACCAGCGCATCCTGGAGAGCCTGACTCGCCGACGTATCCGCGAGCGGTTCGGCCTGTCCGAACTCACGCTGTTGGACAGTCGATGACCGAGATTCTCCACATTGACAAGTTGATTCACCGGGGGTTGGGACTGGCCCGGCGGGCCAACGGTCAGGCGGTGTTCGTGCCGTTCAGCGCCCCCGGAGAGGATGTCCGGGTTCGTGTGCGCACCGAGCACAGATCCTACGCCGAAGCCGATCTGATCGATGTGCTCAACCCATCGCCCGATCGGCGGACGCCGCCTTGTCCGTACTTCGGCCGGTGCGGCGGCTGCCAGTTGATGCATCTGACCTACCCTTGTCAAACCCACTGGAAGGCGCGCATCGCCGAAGAGATCTGGCCCTCGGGCCCGCCGGTTGAAAGCGGCAGCCAACACGGCCAGGAGTTCGGCTACCGGCACCGGGTCCGTTTCCAGGTGGCGCCCAACCTGAATGGCGTCGGGTTCGCCCAACATAATACTAATAATATAGTAATAATTCGCGATTGCCTGATCTGCGCGACGCCAATCCGCCAGATTATCCCTCACATTCAGGACGAATTGCTGCCGGTGCTGCGTACCGCCGGTATCCGTCCAAATTTTATTACTATTATTATAGTAAACAATGCTCCCCTTGTCCGGGTGCATACACGTCAGCCGGTCCGTCCATTCGACCAACAGCAGGTGCAACACGCGGCGCCGTACCTGGTCGTCTTTGGCCCCCAGGCGGAAGTTATGCCAACCGGAGATCTGGATTTCGGCGGACTTCAGCTGACAGTCGGTCCGGACGTTTTTTTTCAGGCGTATCCGGCCGCAGCAGCAGAAGTGGGACGGCACCCCGTCACGCACCTGAACCCCGATGCGCGCCTGCTGGAACTCTACAGCGGAGTCGGCTTGTTCAGCCTTCTGTTCGCGCAGCGGGTGCGCGCAGTCCACGCCGTCGAAGGCGATCCGGCGGCGGGTCGGTTGTTTCCCTTGAATCAACGGCGCTATGCGGCGGACAACCTGACGTTCAGTAACCAGTCCGTCGAACATTGGCTGGCCGAGAACGTTGTGGATTCGGTCTTTGACGCTCTGTTCCTGGATCCGCCGCGGACTGGGCTCAGCCCCGCCGTCCGTCACCGGATCGGACAGTCGCGATTGAATCCCATCCTGTATCTGTCCTGTGAGATCGCCACCCAACGCCGGGACGTGCAGCCCTGCCTGACTTCCGGCCGGCAGTTGACCGCATTGGTCGTTTACGATTTTTTCCCCAATACGTTTCATATCGAATGCCTGGCCCGGATCGAACGCCATGCGTGATTCGGCTGCACCAGCCCGTCTGGGATTAACGGCGCCGCTGTTGCCGGTCGTGGCGCTGATCGTTCTCGGCATCCTGCTCGCCCGCGCAGTGTGCCTGCCGGGTTGGCCGGCAGTGGCCATGGCCGCAGCCGCCTTGTTGGTCCCGGCCCTCATCGCCGTGCATTGGGGATTCCAGCGGTCCGCCCTACTGGCTCTGGGATGCGTGTTTGTGCTGGCGGGAGCGGTCCTTGAGCTTCGCGAGCAGGACCGGTTTCGCCAATCCGCTGCCGAAACCAATGCTTGGCGAGACAACTCAGCAGCCGGCAAATACGAACGGCTTGAAGGCATGACCCTGGATCTGCCCCGCCCGACACCCGCACGCGACGCCCTGGAGGGCGTGGTCATGGTGGATCGGATCTGGCGACATGGCCGTGAAGTCGAGGCGGCGCTGCCCGTTCTACTGCGGGTGTACGTGCCCCACGACTGGCCGGGTCAATGGCGGCGGGGCGACCGTATTCAGTGTCTGGCCCGGCTGACCCTCCCCCGCGGTTTCCGGAACGAAGGCACGCGACCGGCCGGCCTGTACTACTGGAACCGCAACATCCGGTTGCTGGGAAGCTGCAAATCACCCGGCCTGTTTTCGATCGTAAACCCGGCTTCCGAAGGCTGGCGTGACCTCATCGCCCGGCGCCTGGACACCCTGATTCACGCGGAATCCGGCGACTTTGTCCGCGCCGAAGTGTTGGGCGCCCTGCTCCTCGGTTCGAATATCAGCACGCCCGAACTGCGCAGCGCATACATCGACGCCGGCATTTATCACCTGCTGGTGATCAGCGGCACCCACTTCACACTCATCGCGCTGTTTGTTGGAGGATTGCTCGCGCTGCTGCCGCTGCCGGCGCCGATGCGGCACGTTCTGCTCCTGGTGGTCCTGTCACTGTATCTCGTCCTGGTGCAATACCATGTCTCGGTGGTCCGGGCGTTTATCATCGCGATGATTTACATCCTCGGACGCCTGCTGAACCGCCCGGCGGCATTCTTGAACGCCATCGCCCTTGCCGCCCTGATCCTGCTGGCCTGGCAGCCGTGGTTCCTGTTCGATGCTGGATTTCAGCTCACTTTTTCAGCCGTGTGCGCCATCGCCCTGGTGGGTCGACCGTTGACACAGGCCGCCGCAGGACCGCTCCAGTACGCCGCCGGGACTCTGTTCTCCCCGCGCATCGATCTTGATCCGTCCCAACCTCACCGTGCCGGGCGCCGGTGGCGCTATCGGATGGAGTGGTTGCATTTCCGGTATGTCCGCTGGTGGGCTCCGGCGGTTTTCGGCCGCTGGGTCGGGCGCGGACTGCGCGCGGCAGCTTGGACGGTCAGCGGTTTGTGCGCTTCGTTGGCGGTGCTGATGGTGAGCCTCCCGGTTTTGGCCGCCCTGCACTTCCCCCTGCCTTTGAGCGGCACGGTCCTGACGCTGGTCGCCACCACACTGGTGTGGCCCATCATGATCCTGTTGCTGTTGGCTGTGCCTCTCGCCGCCCTCGGGGGCACGGCCGCCGGGATGCTCATTCAGGCGGCCGGTTGGCTGGCGGGCATTCTCAATATGCTGGTGGATGCCTGCCGCTGGCCGCCCCTCTGGATGATCCCACCCGGCGGGTTGCTGGCGGCGTGCTATCTGACTGTGTTGTTGCTATGTTTCGCGATCAAACAGCCTCGGCACCATTCGGCGTTCATCATCTCCGTTCTCATGCTGGTGACGCTGGTCGGCATTCCCCTGCCCGGGCCGGATGGGTTGCACTTCAGCGTACTCGATGTCGGAGAGGGTGACAGCCTGTTGCTGCGGACACCCGAAGGTGACAACGTGATGGTGGACACCGGCGGCACGCCGTCCATCGGGCCGCCCAACCGAGCGCGGGACGGCACCGGCGATCTGTCGCGTCGCGTGCTCATCCCCACGCTCCTTGAAAAAGGGATCCGCCGGCTGGACGCACTGGTGATCACCCATTTCGACACGGACCATGCCGGCTCGGCGATCGGTCTGTTGCGCGCGTTTCCTGTCAACGCCCTGTTTGTCTCCGATGCCGAGTGGCGCAGGCAACCGCCGTTCGCTGATGAGTTGGCGGCGCAGGCGCGGTTGAATCGACTGGTCATCCGCCCACTAGCCGCAGGTGACACACTGCGATTCCACTCACTGACCCTCCGCGTGCTGCACCCCGGACGCGGGAAACCGGACTCGCGGGCCAATGCCAACTCGCTGGTGCTGGAGGGGCAGTGGCGCGATCACCGGATCCTGCTCACCGGAGACATCGAAGCCGCCACCGAGCAGTATCTTGCCGAAGCAGGCCGCCTGAACCGTTGTGCGATCATGAAGAGCCCTCACCACGGCAGCCAGACGTCGAGCACGCCTGCTCTGCTTCGGTCCGTCGATCCCTCGCTGGTCCTGATCTCCAGCGGCTCCCCCTGGCGCTTCAACCATCCATCCCCGCGCGTCATCGCCCGGCTGGAGAGTCGCGGCATCCCGAACCTGACCACACACCGGCATGGCGAAATTCTGGTGCGATTTCACCGCCCCGGGTTCCAACTGTCCTTCCCCGGGCCGGATGTCACCGCGTTTTTGCACTGATTTTCAATCTGTCGTATTTGAACTGCCTTAAAATCAGCGGATATAGGTCTAACCACGCTCTCTTCGTCAGTTTTTCGTAAATCGGCCAAACGAGAACGTTTGTCAGGGTGAGTCTCGTGATCGCCCGCGCGCAGGCCGTTCACACAACAAACGTCGGAAGGGAGGGTATCATGACCGTGAATCGCAGATGGATCGTCGGATTGATGCTGGCTGTGCTGATCGCGCTCCCGCCCGTGATCCTGGCGGAAGGGAGCGGGAACGACACTTCTAAGGGACCTGCGGACACCGTCCGCAAAATCAACATCAACACCGCCACCGCTGCCGAGCTCGAGGAACTTCCGGGCATCGGACCCAAAACCGCCCAACGGATCGTCGAATGGCGGAAGGAAAACGGCAAGTTCCAGAGGGTCGAGGACTTGATGGCGGTCAAGGGAATCGGGGAGAAGAAGATGGCCCAGCTCAAACCGCTGGTCACCGTACAGTAATCTCTCCCGGGGTATCATGGATCACGCCCTCCCCGCCGATCAGGCGGGGAGGTTCTTTATTGTTGGGCTGGCTTCGGGGCAGACGGAAGATCACCTGAAACAGATATCATCTTGACTCAAAAAAGCCCCGATGATAATTGGAAAGAGTGGACATCTCACAACGCGCTCGGCGCAATCTGCGCTCATCTCGCCTGTGGCGAGACAGGAGGATCCATGCCACATCGGTTGATCGCGAAGAACGACTTCACCGATTTTCTGAAAAAGATGGCCCGGGATTTTCACCTGGTCGGGCCCGTCGAGAAGGAGCCGGGTCAGTTCACCTTCGTCCCGCTGGACGATTATTCCCTGCTGCGGATGGACTATGTCCACACCATCCTGCCGCCCAAGAAGTACTTTTTCCCTCAGCGCGAGACGCTCCTGCGGTTTGACCTGTCAGCAGGTCAGCCGACGGTGGTTCCGGTGGTGGCAAGGCAGCCGCTGGCACTGGTCGGTGTCCACCCGTGCGATCTCCACGGCATCCAGCGTTTGGACATGGTGTTTCAGGATGAAAATCCGGATCCGAATTACCTGGAAAAACGCAACGCTGCTCTGATCATCGGCGTCAACTGCATGCCGGACGACCAGTGCTTCTGCGCCAGCATGGGTACCATCCGTCCGCCCGACAACGGTTTTGACCTGTTTCTCACGGATATCGGCGAAGGGTATGCCGTGGAGATCGGGTCGCCCAAGGGGCAGACCGCCCTTGATGCCTACGCCCGCACCGTGCCGATCATGGACACCGCGGTGAAGGCAGCCAGCGAGTGGTACGACAAGAAAACCTCCAGCCAGAAGATCGCCGTCCGGACCGACGTGGGGCACCTCCCGCTGCTGTTCGGCGGCGAATACCATGATCGGATCTGGGAAGAACTGGGCCGGCGCTGTCTGTCCTGCGGCGCCTGCAACCTCGTTTGCCCCACCTGCTACTGCTTCGACGTGCAGGACCACGTTGACATCGCCAACCTCAGGCGGGGCGAGCGGGAACGGGTGTGGGACGGCTGCCAGCTCGAGGATTTTGCCCTGGTGGGCAGCGGTGAAAACTTCCGCAAACACCGCAGCGACCGAAACCGCCACCGCTTCTATCGCAAGTTTCTCTACCCCGTGATCCGCTACAAGAAGACGTTCTGCGTCGCCTGTGGACGGTGCGTCCGCAACTGCCTTGTGCACATCAGCGTCGTGGACACCGTCAACCATTTTGCGGAAATGAGCCCCCAAGGAGGAGCGCGATGAGCCAGTCGCCCTATCTGCCGCAATGGGCCACTATCAAGCGGATCCATCAGGAGACCGAGCTGGAGAAACTGTTTGAACTGGAACTGCCGGGCAAGGCGTCTCTGGGACACACGCCGGGCCAGTTCGTCGAAGTCGGCATCTACGGCGTGGGTGAAGCGCCCATCTCCGTCAGCTCGTCTCCCAATCGCAAGGAGAGCTTCGACCTGGTGGTTCGAAAGGTGGGCAACTTCACCAACCTACTGCACCAGCACACAGTCGGCGATAGGGTGACCATCCGCGGCCCTTACGGCAACGGCTTCAACCTGGACGCGTTTCGGGACCGCGACGTCCTGTTTGTGGCCGGCGGCATCGGTCTCGTGCCGCTCCGCTCGCTCATCCACGCCGTCCTGGAAGACCGCCCGGCCTTCGGGCGGGTCATCATCATGTTCGGCGCCAAGACCCCGGCCGACCTGCTGTTCAAGGACGAGCTGGCCGAGTGGACCAACCGCCGGAACATTGACTTCTACATCACGGTGGACCGCGCGCCGCAGGCCGGCTGGAGCGGGCATGTCGGAGTCATCACCACCCTCTTCCCCAAAATAGATTTCGACCCGAAACGAACCGCGGCGGCGGTTTGCGGCCCCCCGGTCATGTACAAGTACGTGCTCCTGGAGCTGCTGGCCCGGGGCGTCCCCCAGCAAAAGATTTTCCTGTCGCTCGAGCGACGGATGAAATGCGGGCTGGGCAAGTGCGGCCATTGCCAGATCAACAACGTGTACATCTGCCAGAAGGGTCCCGTCTTCTGCTATCAGGAAGTCACCCAACTCGAGGAGGCAATCTGATGGCCAAGCCGCGAGTCGCTTTTTTTGATTTCAGCTGCTGTGAGGGGTGCCAACTGACTGTCTCCAACTGCGAAGACGAGCTGCTGGATCTCGTGTCGCACATCGACATCGTCAACTTCCGCGAGATCATGACCGAGCGCTCGGACGACTACGATATCGCCTTCATCGAAGGGTCATGCACCCGCAAGGAGGAAGTGGCCCGCCTGCAGAAGATCCGTGATAACGCCCGGATCGTGGTGGCCCTCGGCGCCTGCGCCACCATCGGCGGCATCAACTGTCTGAAGAATGTTCACAACCTGGAAGAAGTCCGCCAAACAGTTTATGGAGACCAGTCCCGCTATTTCCCAACTTGGGAATTCCGCCCCATTGACCAGGTCGTCAAGGTGGATCACCACCTGCACGGCTGCCCCATCGACCGGGGAGAATTTCTCCGGATCGTCAAGGCCCTTCTGACCGGCCAGACCCCGACGCTGCCCAACTACCCCGTCTGCATGGAGTGCAAGCTGAAGGAAAACGTCTGCCTCTACACCCAGGGGAAAACCTGTCTCGGCCCCATCACCCGTGCCGGCTGTGGCGCCATCTGCCCCGAATTCGGCGACAGCTGTGTGGCCTGCCGCGGCATGGTGGACCAACCGAACATTCCCTACATGATCGAGGTGTTGCACGAACACGGCCTGACTTATGAAGAAGCCCGTCAGACGACGAGGATGTTCCTGGGTTACAAGACGTTCCAGGAGAAGATCCAGGACGCGGACATCCCGTCCCTGACCGAATCCTTGCCTGAGGGGAAATCATGAGCCGCAGCGCCAACGTCACCGTCAACGTCCACCACATCACCCGCGTGGAGGGCCACGGCAATATCCGGATCAACGTCAAGGACGGCCGCCTGGAGGAGTGCAAGCTCGAGATCGTCGAATCGCCGCGCTTCTTCGAGGCCATGCTTAAGGGACGGCCCTACTGTGAGGCGCACCACATCAGCTGCCGGATCTGCGGCATCTGCTCGGTAGGCCACACCTGCGCCTCGATCCAGGCCAGCGAGGCCGCCCTCCGGGTGACGCCCACCGAGCAGACCACACGGCTGCGGAAGATCTGCCTTCACGGCGAAACCCTGCAGTCCCATGTTCTCCACGCCTACTACTTGGCCGCCCCCGACTTCTTCGGCGTGGGCAGCGTGTTGCCCCTGGCGGTCTCTCACCTGCCGGTGGTGCAGCGGGCGCTCCGGCTCAAGAAGCTCGCCAACGACCTGTGCGCGGCGGTTGCCGGACGCCACGTCCACCCAGTGTCCATGGCGGTGGGCGGATTCACGAACGTGCCGGATCTCAACAGATTGAAAGAAGCGCAACAGCGCCTCATCGCCGCCCGTGAGGATTTACGGGAAACGGTGGAACTCTTCAAGTCCGTCCGGGACAAAATTCCTGCGTTCGACCGCCCCACGGAGTACATCTCCCTGACCCGGGACGACGAATACGCATTTCTCAACGGCGACATCCTCTCATCGGATGCCGGCCGGGTGCCGGTGGGCGAATATCTGAAGATGACCAACGAATTCATCGTGTCCCACTCGTCCGCCAAGCACACAAAAGCCAAACGCGACAGCTTCATGGTGGGCGCGCTGGCGCGGTTCAACAACAACCACGCCCGGTTGCGGCCTGAGGCAAAGCAGGCGGCAGCCGCCCTGGGCCTCCGGGCCCCCTGCCACAACTCTTACATGATCACGGTGGCTCAGGTCGTGGAGTGCGTGCACTGCCTCGAGGACGCGATCGAGCTCATCGACACAGTGCTGCGGCGGGGCGTTCGCCGCGAGCCCATCGCGGTGACGCCGCGGGCCGGCCGGGGCATCGGCGCCACCGAAGTGCCCCGGGGAGTGCTGTACCATGACTACACGTTCAACGCCCAGGGACTGATCGAAAAGGCCAACTGCGTGATCCCGACGGGTCAAAACCTGGCCAACATCGAACTGGATATGCGGACGCTGGTGCCGCAGGTTTTGGACAAAAGCCCCGAGGCGATCACTCAGCTCTCCGAGATGCTGGTACGCGCCTATGATCCGTGCATCTCCTGTTCCGCGCATTTCCTGAATGTGGAATTCGTGGAATGAGGATCCGGGTCATCGGCGTGGGCAATCTGCTGCTCGGCGATGAGGGTGTTGGCGTGCACGCAATCCGGACGTTGGAGCAGGTCGGAGTGCCGCCCCGGGTGGAACTGATCGACGGCGGCACGGCCGGGCTGGGGCTGATCGGATATCTGGAAGACGTCGACAAGGTGATCTTTATAGACGCGGCGGACATGGGGCAGTCACCCGGGACGTTTCGGCGGTTTCAATCCGATGAAGTTCGGATACTGAGCGCGGAGCGGGGACTCTCCTTGCACGAGATTGGTTTGTTCAACGTGCTCGGACTGGCCCGGCAGACGGGCATCTGGCCACCGGAACTTGTCATCTTCGGGGTGCAACCCGCCACATTGGGGCACACCGTGGAGCTCAGTGACGTCTGCGCCGCCGTCCTTCCGGCTCTGGTCGCGGCGATACAGGCGGAATTTGACTCTATCTGAACAAACGGAACAATCCGACCATACTTCGGAGGTTGCGTTGGCTAAAATTCTGATCATCGATGACGACTTCGACATCGTGGAAGCCATGAAGATGACCCTGGAAACCCGCGGGTACGAAGTCTTCACCGCCTTCGCCGGATCCGAGGGATTGAACCGGGTGAAGGAGGTCTCGCCCGACCTGATCATTCTCGACGTGATCATGGAAGACGACACCGCAGGCTTCAAGGTCTCATGGGCCTTGCGCAGCGCCGACCCCAAGTCGGAATACGCCGCCTATCAGCGCACTCCGCTGCTGATGATCACTTCAATCGCCGAGAAGAAGGGGATGAAATTCGACCCGAAGACGGACGGTGACTTCCTGCCCGTGGATGAATTCATCTCCAAGCCCGTGTCACCCAAACAACTGCTGGAGAAGGTGCAAACTCTGCTCCTCCGGCGATAGGACACAGCTCGAATGGATATCAAAGATCTTCCCCTGAAGAGTGAGCTGCCGGAGCGCATCCGCTGGTTCGTCCGACTGCGCTGGTTCGCCGCCACCGGGACTGTACTCCTGGGGTTGGCGGGACGCTGGCTGATCCCGGGACTCAACACGACGCCGCTGTTCTACATCGGCCTGGCCATCCTGCTCTACAACCTGGTTTTCCGCCAGCTGCGCCGGTGGCTGGACGCCCGCCTGAGCATCCACCTGCAGATCATCCTGGACTGGCTGGCCCTGACTGCGCTGTGCCACCTGACGGGGGGGGTGGACAGCCCGTTCATCCTGTTCTTCCTGCTGCACGTTGTGCTGTCATCCATCCTGGTGTCGCGACGAGAGTGCTTTCTACAAGGGCTCCTGGCCATTGTCATGGTCAACGGGATGACGCTCCTGGAGATGCTGGGCATTTGGCCGCTTCCCGACTTCCCGGCCATTCCCGTTCTGCCCCATTACGAAAATCCGTCGTATTTGCTGGTTTTCCTCTTCTCCTTCAACGCGATCATTCTTTTCATCATCTACCTTTCCACCTTCCTCGTCCAGCAACTGCGCCGGCGGGAGGCCAATCTACTGGAACTGCAGGACACCCTGCAACGCGCGTACACCGATGTCGTGAAAATGGATGAGGCCAAGACCCGGTTTTTGCGGGTCGTGAGCCACGAGATCCGCGCCCCCTTGGCAGCCAGTCAAAGCCTGCTCCAGGTGGTGCTGGAAGGATATGCAGGTGATGTCAGCGCTAAAGCCCGGGAGATGATCGGCCGGGCTGACCACCGGATGACGCAGCTCCTCGAATTCATCAACGAGTTGCTCGACCTGGCGCGCGGCAGCCAGCGGATGCCCGAAGAAGACAAAAACGATATTCTGGTCTACGAGTCGATCTCCCGGATCGTAAAAGAGATGGAAGCCAAGATGGCCGAGAAGGGGCTTCGCCTCAGCATCCAGATCGAGCATCCCAACGTGATCTTCCGCGGCGACCTGCAGGATCTGGAGCGCATTTTCCACAACTTGCTCGGAAACGCGATCAAGTACACCCCCGAGGGTGGTGAGATTGCCGTGATCGGCACGCTGCTGCCCGACAACTTCTTTCTCTTCAAGATCTGCGACACGGGCATCGGCATTCCGCCTGCAGAACTCCCGCGGGTGTTCGACGAATTTTTCCGTGCCACCAATGCAAAAAAGGAGCTCAAGACCGGCACCGGCCTCGGCTTGTCCATCGTCAAAAAGACGGTTGAGAAGTACGGCGGCCGCGTAGAAGTAACCAGTGATTTGGGTACAGGCTCCTGTTTCAGCGTTTACCTGCCGGTCATCGCTCTGGATCGGCTCACCTGAGCACCGCCACCGGCAGCCAGTCAGGCATCTGGCGATGTGCCCCCCGAACCGCATGCGGTGCGTTCCGTATAACCAGTTGTTCAGACTCCTCAAGACGATGGCCGACTATCGATGAAGGAGAGTAAACTAAACTGGACATCCAGGCATCTTAAACTGGGGATTGTGTGCACGCGGGATTGACTTGTCCGGAAAGGGATTGATATAATATTTGCAAGAGGTTGGGCAAAATGCCAGGCGCGTGGAAAAAACTCCCGAGCACGGTTGGCCTGATCCTGTTGCTCGTGTCTTGTCAGTTGGCGCCTCTGTGGGCGGCGCCGGGCGGATCCGTTTCGATTCTGGAAGGCATCGTCCGCAACGAATCCGGCACGCCGCTGGTGGGTGCCGTGATTTCCCTGTTCAAGGAAAACTGGACCGACAAGCCGCTGTTCACGGTCAAGTCCGGCCGTGACGGCGCCTTTTCCCTCAGCGATGTCAAACCGGGCCGGTACATCATCAGCATCGTCAAATCCGGATACGAGCCCACCTCCTACAGCATCCTCGCCCCCCTGCAGAACAACCCCCTGTTCGTCATCCTGAAAAACCTGTCGTCCGACGAGCAGAATACCGGCAATTGGGACGTGGCCACCGTCCTGCGCTCATCGAAGGACCGGGGCCTGATTTTCCGCGCCTCCCCCAACGCTCCGGAGCCGCCGCCCGGCCGGCGGCTGCTCACCGAGACGGACAAGAAATCGACCGGTCGCAGCGGCCAGGTTCAGTTCACCACCTCCCAGCCGCTCAATCCGCTGGGATATTCCGTGTGGCCCAATCCCATCGGCACCGGGTTTTCCACCCGCTTCGCCTACGTGGAGCCGCTGGGCGGCAACAACAGCTACGTCGTCACCGGTCTCCTCACCACCGGGACGGACAGCCAGTACCGCCTCAAGAACATCGTCAACTATCACGTGTCCGATAAGCACAAGCTTCAGCTGAACCTGAGCTACAACAAGGCGGGCGAAAAGGCCCGGGCCATCCATGATCTGGGCGGGGTCGACGCCAACGCGCTGGAAAACGACATTCTGAAAACCATTGAGCCCATCCAGAACATCAGCGTCGGCATCCAGGATTATTTCAAGATCGCCGAACCGCTGACACTGGTCTACGGCTTCGACATCGATTACTCCAAGAGCAACCGGAAAGCCGCCCACATCAGCCCGCGGTTCCAGGTCTTCTTCAATCCCGTTGAGGACCTGTCGTTCCGATTCCAACTCAACAGCGACCGGGTGTCCCACGATCAGACCATCACCCTGCCCGAGGGCGACCTGATCTCGCTTCACACGCCGCTCAACATCGCCAAAATCAACAACAGCGCGTTCACCAACCGGGTGGATCACATGGAAGCGGGGCTCAACTTCTTTCTCGGCGACAACACCAATCTGGAAGTCAGCTCCTTCCTTGACGAAGTCGCCGGTTCCGGCTACCCGTTCGTGGCCATCCTGAAGAGCCCGGGGACCGGCGTCACCCAGTTCCCGCTTGTCCCCTCCGATATGGCCGAATCGCAAGGTTTCCGGTTCAACCTCACCCATTCGTGGACCCAGTCGATCAGCACCTCGGTCCTCTACATCTACGGTTCCGGGGCCGAGCTGACGCCGGCCGGTTTGCAGAAACCCGCCATATCGGATCTGTCGACCCAGATCAACAACCGATATTTCAACGTGCTTGCGGCATCGATCAACGCGCGTTTCGAGAAAACCGGCACCGACCTCACCGCCATCTACCGCCGGGCCGATGGCAACCCGCTGGCGCCCATCGATGCCTATTCCGACTTCTACGACGTGACCGACAACTCCCTCAGTGTGTTTGTCCGCCAATCCATCCCCCTCTTCGAGACATCCATCGGCAAGTGGGAAGCGATCGTCGATATCCGCAACATCCTGAACCAGGGAGTTCAGGTGTACGAGACCACCTCCGGTGATCTGATCCTCGTCCGGGCACCCCGGACACTCCGCGGCGGCATCAGCTTCCGCTTCTGACGCAGCTCCATCCCACCGATTTCCCGACTCCCGGTTCAAGGAACATTTCCGGGAACAAATCTGTCCACATCAAGCCGATCCGACTTGTTCAATATATTGAACCCCTGTTCAAATTATTGTAAAATATGTTTCGGAATTTTGGATCAGCGGCTAGCATCCCGAATAACCTGATTGTTTTCAGTTTATTGGAATAGCCGTTACCAGCGCGTTCATGGCATGGGTCTTGCGGCAATTTTCACAGCAGCAGCGCAGAAGGAAGCATGAGCCATCCCACCCTGACCGACAAGCTGAAAGTATACGGGCTGTTGCTGGTGGGTTTGGGCTTTCTGACCGCCGGAATTTTTAACATACGCGACCGGATCAGCTGGAACGACCCGTCCGACGGCATCGCCTGGATCGAGCGCGATGAAGGCGTGGTGGTCCTCACGGTGACCGGCGAGCAGCCCCTGCCGGATGTCCAGCCCGGCGACACCCTGCTGCGCATCAACCAGCACGAAATCCTCAACATGGGCGACTACACCGACGTGCTGTTCCTGCTCAACCCCGGCGAGACGGCCCATTACTTCCTCAAAGACCGGTCCACCGGCGACGTCAAGGAGATCCGCCTGACGATCCAGCCGAAGCCGGTCCTGGCCATGAAGGACTTCTTCCGGATCATCGTTGCCTTCGTCTACCTCTGCGTGGGTGTCCTGATCCTGGTCAAGTACTGGCGCAGCCGCGGCAGCATCCACTTCTACCTGGTGTGCCTGTTCTCGTTCTCGCTGTATCTGTTCAGTTACATCAACCGGCTGCAGCCGTTTGACTATCTGGTGTACTGGATCTCGGTGGTCTCGACCCTGTTGCTGCCGCCCCTGTTCCTGCACTTCAGCATGAACTTCCCCACCCGCAAGAGCTGGCTGCGGACCCATTCCCCGGTGATCCTCTTCATCTATCTCCCGTTTGTGTTCCTGCTGGGCCTGCAGATTTTCTGGTTCGCCGGCCGGCTGGCGTGGATCGGCCTGCCCCGCACCCTGTCGGCCCGGATCACTCTGGACATCGTCCACCTGATCTATTTCAGCCTGTTTTTTCTCGGCGGTCTGACGCTGCTGTTCATCTCGCGCTACAGCTCCGAATCCACCGAGCTGCGTCAGCAGATGAAGTGGATTGTCATCGGCACCACGCTCTCGCTCGTCCCGTTCTTCTTCTTCTACGTCCTCCCCTTCCTGCTGAACCTCGACATCAACCCGCTGATGCAGGCGTCCATCCTGTGCCTCATCTTCCTGCCCATTTCGTTTGCATACGCCATCGTGAAGTACCGGCTGATGGACGTGGACATTCTGTTCAAGCGCGGCGCGGCCTATTTCATCGCCAGCGCCGCCGTCTTGGGCATCTACTTCCTGCTGATCGGTCTCAGTGGCGTGATCCTGCAGTTCTTCTTCCCCGAATCCAACACCTTCGCCATCGCCATCTCGGCGCTCGTGGTGGCCTTCTTGTTCGCGCCCATCCGCCGGCGGGTCCAGCAGGAGATCGACCGTTTCTTCTACAAGGACGAATACAAATACCGTCAGTCCCTCATCGAGTTCGGCCACACCATCAGCACCGAAAGCAGCATGGAGACCATCACCTCCGCGATCATCGAGCGCGTGAACAAGTCGCTGAAGGTGGAGACGGTCGCCATCTTCCTGCGCTACCCGCAGGAGCCCGAGCAATATGACCTGCTGGCCTACCGCGGCCTCCGGCGCCCCCTGCCGCCCCGCCAGCGGTTCACCATTCCCGATGCCTTCCTGATCACCGGGGTGAACGTTCCCACCCTGCCCTTCACCATCATCGAGGAGGAAACCCGCCCGGAGAATCTGGCGCTGCGGGACGAGTACGCCCGGCTGTCCCTGTTCTACTTCCAGCCCATGGCGCACCGCAACGAGACCATCGGCGTCATCGCCCTGGGCAAGGGGCCCCAGGAGACCTTCCTGTCCTCCGAAGACCTGGAGCTCCTGAGCATGATTGCCGGCTACGCCGCCATCGCCCTGGAAAACTCCCGGCTCTACTCCACCCTCCAGGCCAAGGCCCACGAGCTCGAGGCGCTCAAGGCATACAACGAGAACATCGTCGAGGGCATCAACGTCGGGGTCGTGGTCGTGAGCAACGACGGCATCATCACCACCTGGAACCAGGCGATGGTCCAGCTTTACTATCTGCCGGGCCGGCAGGCCATCGGCCGCCGGCTGGAGGAGGTGTTTGCGCCCGACCTGTCGGCCACCATCCGCAACGCCTTTCCCGCGGACTCCTACACCACCAGCGACACGGCCAACTTCTACAAGCTGTTCCTCGAGAACCGCCGCGGCGACAAGCGGTTTGTCAACCTGACCGTGAGCCCGTTCGTCCGGGAAACCGGCCAGGTGGCCGGGACGCTGCTGGTGTTCGACGACATCACCGCCCGCGTCCAGCTTGAGACCCAACTGCTCCAGGCGGAGAAGTTGTCGTCGCTGGGCCTCATCGCCGCCGGCGTAGCTCACGAGGTGAACACGCCGCTCACCGGCATCAGCAGCTTCACCCAGATGCTCATCGACGAGACCGGCCAGAACCACCCCCATCACACCATGCTCAAGAAAATCGAAAGCCAGTGTTTCCGGGCGTCCGAGATCGTCCAGAACCTGCTGAACTTTGCCCGGGTGCAGACCACCGAATTCGGCTCCGTCTCCCTCAACGAGCTGCTGCAGGAGTCGGTGGCCCTCCTGGAGCACCAGTTCACCAAGAAGACCATCGCCATCCGCATGGATCTGGCGCCGGACCTGCCGCCGGTGCGCGGTAATGAGGGCCAGCTCATGCAGGTGTTCGTCAACATCCTGCTCAACGCCCGGGATGCCGTCCCCCCGGGCGGACACATCGACATCCGGAGCCGCTTCGGCGACGGCTTCGCCGTGATCCAGTTCGAGGACAACGGCAAGGGGATCCCGCCGGAGATCCGCCAGAAAATCTACGATCCGTTCTTCACCACCAAGGAGGTGGGCCAAGGGACGGGACTCGGCCTGTCCGTGAGCTACGGCATCATCCAGGAGCACGCGGGCCGTATTTTCGTGGAGAGCGAACCGGGTCAGGGCACCCGGTTCACCATCAAGCTGCCCGCGGCGGAACCCGCCGCGAAGGAGGCGTCCAGCTCATGACGACCAAAGAGCGCCCGGGCCAGGAACGGATTTTACTCATCGACGATGAGGCCATTATGCACGACGTCCTGGGCACGCTCCTGCGCAAGGAGGGCTACATTCTGGACGGCGCCGTGAACGGGCGGGAGGGCCTGGAGAAATTCTCAGCCAACGCCTACGACCTGGTCCTGGTCGACCTGATGATGCCCGAACTGGACGGCATGCAGGTGCTCCATGAGGTCCGGCTGCTCGATCCCCAGGCGGTGGTCATCATGATCACCGCCTACGGCACCATCGAGAGCGCCGTCACCGCCACCCGCAACGGCGCCTACGGCTTCATCACCAAGCCATTCAAGAACGACGAGCTGCTCCTGGAAATCAAGAACGGCCTGCAGAAGCGGGCGCTGGTCCTGGAGAACCTCTACCTGCGCCAGAGCTTCCAGCGGCAGTATTCGTTCGAGTCCATCGTGGGCAAGGCCCCCCGAATGCAGGAAATCTTCAAGCTGATCCGCCAGGTGGCCCCCACCAAGAGCACGGTGCTCGTTGTGGGCGAGAGCGGTACCGGCAAGGAGCTCGTGGCCAAGGCCATCCACAATTATTCCCCCCGGTCCGACCAGCCGTTCATCCCCATCAACTGCGGCAACATCCCCACCGAGCTGCTGGAGAGCGAGTTGTTCGGCTTCAAGAAGGGCGCCTTCACCGGCGCCGTGGCCACCAAGAAGGGCCTCTTCGAGGTGGCCAACGGCGGCACCATCTTCCTCGACGAGATCGGCAACATCAGCATGGAGCTGCAGGCCAAGCTCCTGCGGGTGATCCAAGAAAAGGAGTTCCGCCGCCTGGGGGACGTGGAGAACATCCGGGTGGACGTGCGGCTGCTGGCCGCCTCGAACGAGGATGTGAAGAACCTGGTCCAGCAGGGGAAGTTCCGCGAGGACCTCTACTACCGGCTCAACGTGATCCGGATCGACCTGCCGCCGCTCCGCGAGCGCCGCGATGACATCCCGCTGCTGGTGGAGCATTTCATTGAGAAGATCTGCGACGACAACGGCCGCCCCCGCTGCACCATCGAGCAGGACGCCATGAACCTGCTCATCAACTACCGCTGGCCCGGCAACGTCCGCGAGCTGGAGAACGTCATCGAACGGGCCGTCGTGCTCAGCGGCGACGATCACTGCATCCACCGGGCCCAGTTCCCCATGGAGATGACCGCCGGCCAGGACCTGTTCCGCGTGGTGGAGGACGTCCCCGATACCGGTCTCGCCCTCAAGGAGGCGGTCGCGGACTTCGAGCGCCGGCTCATCGTCCAGGCGCTCCGGAAGACCAGCGGCAACCAGAAACGCGCCGCCCAGCTCCTGCAGCTCAACGCCACCACGCTGAACGAAAAACTCAAGCGCCTCGACATTGATCCGGCCCGGATCTGAGCCGGATCCGCCCCGTCACGGCAGCGGCGTGACCGGCCCGACCTCGCCGCATCACAGGTGGAAATCGCCTGCCGCCTCCGGCTGGTACAGGATCTGTTCGATGCGGATGCGGCGGGTGCCGCCCGGCACCGGCCATTCGATGACATCCCCGACGGCGTACCCGATGATGGCGGTGCCCACCGGTGCCAGGACGGAGATGGCGCCGGCGCCGATGTCCGCGTCCTTCGGGAAGACCAGCGTGTAGGTAATCGTCTCGTTTGAGTCCAGGTCGCGCAGGATCACCCGCGAGTTCATGGTCACGACGTCGGGCGGAATCCGCTCGGGCGGCACAATCTTGGCCCGCGCCAGCTCCTTGGCCAGGTTCCGCAGGTCCTGCCGGTTACGGTTGGTGACATCCGGGGTGGCGGGCAGGATTTTCTCCAGCCGCTCCCTGTCGTACTCGGTGATGAAGATTCTTCTCGGTTGCATGCTCACCTCTTGCTCCCGAACCTCCGATCCGCTGGCCGCCGCGTGCGGCCGGTGATGCGTCCGGCTGGCCGCCCGGGGCGGCTGGGCGCCGGCCGCGGCTGTCGACGGATTATGCCTCGGATTCGCCGAAGACGTCGGCGGTGAATGCCTGGATGCGCGCGCCCTTGCGCCATGCGTCGTCGGGCAGGCCCGCCTTACGGCAGGTGTGGCGCAGAAACTCCTCGCGGTCCCAGCCGTACTCGGTGGCCACCTGGGGCAGCAGCAGCCCGCGGCGGAAGCCGGTGGAGATCAGCAGGCCGTCGCGGCCCACGACGATCTCCGCCAGGTCGGCCACGTCGCGCATGGGCGAGAGCACCGAGATCTCGATGGTGATCGCCGCCAGTTCGTCGGGCGCCACGGGCGGGAAGCGCGGGTCGTGGCTCGCCGCCGAGACGGTGCAGTCAACGATGGTTTCCCACAGCGGCTTGATGGCCTCGACGTAGCCGATACAGCCGCGCAACTCCCCGCCCCGTTTCAGGGTGACGAAGGCGCCGCAGGGGAGTTCCAGCTCGGGGTGCGCCGGCCGGTAGGCGTCGCTCGCCTGTTGCCGCCGCACGTGGGCGTGCAAAGTCTTGCGCGCGAGGAACAGGCACTCCGTCCGGATGTCATTCGACAGAGGGTTCACTGCGGGCCTCCCGGATCACCCGGTTCTGCCGCCGCTGGAACAGCTTGCGCTTCAGGCGGATCCGCTTTTTGCGATGCGCGTCGATCTTGCGCCAGAACACGAAGAAATAATGCACCATGCTGCTGACCGCGATCACCAGCACCAGCCAGAGCGAGATCTTCCCCAGCAGCAGCCAGATCCCGCCGAACCGCGCCCCGGCCAGGATGAGGCAGACCGCCACCACCTGGAAGACCATCTTGGTCTTTCCCAGCGCCGACGCCCGGATGATCAGCCCTTCCGACGAGGCCAGGTTCCGCAACCCGGTGACGGCGAACTCGCGGCCGATGATGATCACCACCATCCAGGCCGGCACCAGATGAAGCTGGACCAGAATGATGAAGGCCGAGGTGACCAACAGCTTGTCGGCCAGGGGGTCCATCAGGATGCCCATGGTGGTGACCTGGCGCCGCCGGCGGGCGATGTAGCCGTCCAGGACGTCGGTCACCGACGCCGCGAGGAACAGCCCGATCCCCCAGATCTCCTTGTTGGGAAACTCGGTGAGGAGCACCGTCACCAGGAAGGGGATCGAGAAAATCCGCAGCAGCGTGAGATAATTGGCCAGATTCATCGCGCTCCACACGCCGGCCCGGTTCGCTGACGGCCCGGCGCCGACGGCTTGTTTCCACCATATCACACCGGCCGGGGCCCAGGCAAGCCGGCGCGCCCCATCCCGCGGCGCGGGCAGCGGACGGTCGGCGGAAGGGCCGGTCGACCGCCGCGGCCCGTTCGCCGCGCCGACCGGCGGGCGCGCGACGCGAAAAAAAACCCGGCAACCGCTTGCCGGGTCTCTCATCATGATGGCGGATATTGCGTTCCGCCGATCCCCACCTCACTCACCCATCAAACCGGAATATCCGCAACCGTCGGGCGGCCGTCCGCTGTGGGGACCGTCCCGGCGGCCGGTTCACTTACTCGGTGATGACGATCTGGGCGGCCGCGCCGCAGGCGTCGTCCGCGCCGTCCAGGTGCGCGGTGATCCGCCACTTGCCGTACAGCCCATTGCTGGTGATCAGGGTGCCGCCCACCGGGAAGGGAACGTCCACCCGGTAGAACCGCTGGTTCAGGTACGAGACCTCCTGGGGGATCACCACCTTCTTGGCCCGCGGGTAGCCGGGGAGGGTACGGGTCTGCAGGCCCTGCGCCTTGGCCGTGCCCGGCGAGGCCACCGGCACCGCCAGCTCCTGGTACAGGCTGCCGTTGGGCGTGTACACGCGGAGCGCCAGCCGGTGCTCGCCCGTGAACGTGGTCGGCAGCAACACCGACAGGGTCAGGTCCACCGTCCGACTGGCCGAGAACTTGCTGGCGTAAGCATTGGTGTTTTCCTCGGGCGAGCTGGCCAGCACGTAGGCGCACGGCTTGGCCGTGACCTTGTCGACTTCAACCGCGGCGCCGGAGGCGGGCAGGGCCAGGGCGCCGATGATCAGCAGGGTGGTTACGATGTTGCGCATGATCGCCTCCTTAGGGCAGCGGCACGCTCACGGCGTACATCACGCCGGTGTCGGTGCCCACGTACACCATTCGGTTCACGTAGTCGTAGGCCGGGCTCCCCACCACCGGCACCGGCGAGGCGCCGGGCGCCAGTTCCACCGAGGCGTGGGCGCCGGTGGTGATGTTGATCTGGTAGAGCCGCCCGTCGCTTGCGCCCACGTAGATGTAGGACGTGCCGAACAGGAACAGCGGCGTGGACGGCGACGGGATGTCGGTCACCGCCCAGCGCACCGTGTAGTTGGCGCCGCCGTCGTCGGTGATGCAGTAGACGTTGTTGCTGGTGCTGAAGAACAGCCGGTGGGGGGTGGCGGTGTAGGTGGGGAACAGGTACGCCTTCACCGGCGTACCCGTGCCCGTGTTGTAGCTCCACTGGGTGGACCCGTCGGCGGCGTCCAGGCAGTACACCACGCCGGCGTTGGTGCCCACGAACACCCGGCCGTTCCAGACCACGGGCACGCCGTCGATGTCGCCCAAGGGCTGAGACCAGACTTTGGCGAACGCCGAGCCGTTGAACGACAGGCACCAGACGGTGTGGCTGGAGCCGCCGCCCTTGGCCCGGCTGGCGAAGTAGACCCGGTTGGTGTCGTAGTCCACCAGGACGCCGCCGCTGATGATGCCCATGGCGTTTGAGCCGCCGCCGTTGTTGAAGCTGAAGAGCGTGGCCCCGGTGGCCGGGTTCAGCGCGTAGACCTTGTTTTCGCTCGTGGCGTTGCGCGTGGCGGCGAACACCAGGTCGTAGGCGCCGCCGTACGCGGTGAACATCGCCGACGGCGCCGCCTGGACCACCTCGCCCAGCGAGGCGCTCGTCCAGAGCGGCGCGCCGGTCTCGGCGTCAGCGGCGTAGACATAGCCGTCCTGGGAGCCCACGAAGGCCACCTCGTCGGCACCGGAGACCAGCGCCGTGGGCACCACCGCCGGCCGGTCCTGGGCCGGACCGTTCATGGCCATGGGCTCCCACGTGTAGCCGCCCGCGCGCGGCCAGTCGCCGCCGGCAGCCGACGGGTTGGTGGCGTGGAGGTTCCGGTCGTTGGACACGGCGTAGACGCCGCCGGCCCCGATGGCGCCCGGGTTGACGCCCGGCGGCGCCAGCGCCGTGGCGCCGGTGCTGTACGCCCACTTCACGGCGCCGCTCGTGTCGAACGGCCGCGCCGCCACCGTCTTGCCGCTGGAGTAGGCGCTGCCGTTGTAGACGAACGCCGCATAGTAGTAAGTCGTGCCGTTGGTCAGGCTGAGGTGCTCCAGCGAGTCGTACTCGCCGGCCGTCCCCGCCTGGTCCGCCAGCAGCGTGCCGTCCGTGGGGCTGGTGGGATACGTGTCGGTCCGATAGCGAATCCGGGTGGTGGTGTAGCTCCCCGCCGGGTTCACCCACTCCAGCTTGTTGCTTTCATTCGTCGCCGTCGCTGTCAAGTAAACTACATCCGCCGGTGTGCCAGTGCAGGCACCTAGCTGGGCAACGTGGGTGATGCTGATGTCATCCACATACCAGCCCTCAGAAACCGTATTGCCGTTTGTTGAGAAATTAAATCGGATAATAATCGTAAGTCCGTTGTAGCTACTCAAACTGACCGAATAACTATTCCATGTTAGATTGTTCCCAGTAAAACAACCAACTCCGGTCGCGTAGCCGCATGCATCCGCCGAATTACGAAACGTGCTAGGGTATCCTGGTGTCGGCGTCAATTGCGTCCAACTACTGCCGCCGTTGGTGCTGATTTCAACGACCCCACCGTCATAACGGCTTTGGATATTGAAGGCTGTCCAGAAGCTCAGGGTGGAAGATTGTCCCGCAGTTAGCGTCAAACTAGGCGTCCGGACGTTGGCGCACAGATTGTTTGAATAGCCCGAGAAATAACTGTAGGTGCCTGAATGTCTCCGGGTGCTGGAGATACTCCACAAGCCATTCATTGTTAACGTCGGATCCCCAGATTCAGCCCCGGCGCTCCATGTGGTATCTACAATTGGGCCCGTGGACATTCCGGATTGTTCGACGGTGTTGGATTCAGACACACCATTACTTTCGTCGGTCGCCCGGACAACGTAATAATAGGTAGTCGCCGGCAGCAAGCCATCCGTGTCCTGATAAGTGGTCCCGGTGATACCCACCGCAATCCGGTTAGACAGGCTCGGGGTGAATCCCGTCGAAGTGCTTCGATATATTGAGTAGGTCACAGGTCCACTGCATTGCGCGATCGCTGCATCCCAACTCAACTCCAGTGTGCAGCCGGTTCCGCCTGGCGCCGAGACTGAACCCAAGCCATTGAACATTGGTGGTAAATTACATGCGCCTTGTACTGTGGCTGACGCTTCAACTGAATAACCGGAATCGCAGGCGCTGCTGCCGCTGCCGTACGAGGTGACGACGTAATAGTAGGTGAACCCGCCGGAAAGGTTGTTGTCGCTGTAATCGGTCGTGGGTGCGCTGACTGTAGATAGTAAGGAGTAAGGCCCACCCGACGTGGTGGAGCGATACACTTTGTATTGAACGGCACCGGTCACTGAGTTCCAGTCCAGGTAGATGCTGTTGTTGTTGGCCAATGCACTAAATCCGGATGGGGCACTGAGCGCCAAACAGGAAACGCCGCTCATCACCAAGGCATACGGCTGGGTGTTGGTGCCGCTGGTGCCGTTGCCCGGCACATTGGTGCCGCGGACGGTGATGCTCCATTCGCCCGATGCCGGCGACGACACGTAAACCTGCTCCACGTTGTTGATACTGTCCTGGGTGCCGCCGGTCCAGTCCTTGCGGTTCGGATAGTAGCGGGTGCCGCCAGGTGCGTAGACCTCGAGGTCCATGTTGTTGATCAGACGGGTGCCGGATGCCGCTGCGGCCCATGGGTCGGTCCAGACAAGGGTGACGATCAGCGGATCGTTGGCGTTGGCGAGGTAAAAAGTGTAAGTGTGGGTCTGTCCCGTCTGGAGTCCGGGCGTCACATCGTACACGGCCAGTTTGCGGCTGGCATCATCCCCCCAGCCGGAACCCGGGAACAAAGAATGTTCCAGGTCCACCCGGCCGAAGCCCTCGGCGTTGTTGGGGAGATCGCGGCCGGTGTCCCAGTCCGGCGGCAGCTCCCGGGTGGTCCCGGTGCCGTACTGGCCGGGATTCATGTCCCAGGCTCCGTTGATCAGGGTGGCCTTGACCAGGGCTGATGAGGGATTGAACCCGTCAACTGGCACGGCGCTGGAGTTGGTTGTGGAACTGTTGTTGGGGTGCCAGCCGTCGACGTAGTATTGGCGGACCAGCGTGGATGCTCCGGCGGTCAGCGGATTGGACATCGATGTCCCACCCATGTTCACGTAGTACGGCCGCTGAGCGGTCGGCACGTTACAGATGCCCTATTGTTCGTAGGCCTGGTTCAAGTCGGTCCGGGTCGAGATAATGGCTATGCCCGGTGCCGTGATGTCCGGCTTGATGCGTCCATCGTCGCAGGGCCCGCGCGAGGAAAACGCGCCCATCCCATTGGCGTTGTTGGCCATCGGATCCGAATAGATCGGCTCGCGGCCGAAATTCGTGCCGTTGAACCAGCCCCACGCCACCTGGGTGAAAGCAGTCCCGGTGCAATCGTTCTCGGGGTACTCGTAGACAAAATCAGGCCGGTAATTTTCCGATGCGCCGACGGTGATGCAGTTCTTCGCCGTGCCCGGAGATCCGATTGAATCCGTGTCGATCACGCCGCTGGTTCCACCAGTGTCCCGGCCCGAGTTGCCGGCCGAAAAAGTGATCACCATGTCCTTATTGTTCCAGGCAAACCTGTCCAGATTTGATGAATCGGTTGAATACTGGCCGGCGAGCGCGGCGCCCCACGAATTGGAATGCACGCGGGCGCCGTCCGCATAGGGCGGACTGAACAGATTGTTGAGGTCTGCGGGAATCCCGCCAAGTCCACCACTGCTGTCCATAACCGACTGGAACACGAATTGCGCCTTGGGCGCAGTGCCGGCGAAACAGGTGGACGGGAACGTGTTCGTGTTCGGCGTGGAGCCGGACCGGAAGCCATTGCCCACGATGGAGCCGGAGGTGTGGGTGCCGTGTCCGCCGCCGGTGGTCTGGTTGTCATCCCACGTTGTCCGTCCCAAGGCGTAGCCTTTGATCACCCGCATGGGATTGGTGCTGGAGCCCTGTTGTCCGTAATCCTGATGCAAGGTGGCCAAATTGCCGGTGGATAGACCCGTGTCTGAAGCCGACGCGATCTGCCCCTCGCCGCGGATGCCCCGGGCCCAAACGTCCTCCACATCCATGATCGGGCCGGCGGTGGCGCCGCGGCCGGTGGTGGTATTGGCCGACGTGCGGGCGATGTTGTTGTGCAGTTCATGGGGCACAAACCGCTCCACCCAAAAGCAGCCGGGCACGGCGGCCAGGGCGCGCGCCTGCTGGGCTTCACCGGCAAACCGGACCAGCCAGAAGTCGCCGTTGTGGTCGTAATCCGTGATGTCCAGGTTCACCCGGCTCAACACGTCAAACAGGTCTTCAAAATCCGGATATAGCAGCGGATCGAAGTGAGCAGTGAATTCCAGCTCTTTCAGCGGATCGGCTTCGATCACCCAATCGAGCTTCGGATAAATCCGGAAGGCCGGCTGGTACAGACCCATCCAGAACACCTCGGGACGCTGCTCCAGGGCCTTCCAGCCGGCGGTGTCCAGGCGCACCAGGTAAGCCAGTCGGGGCAGGTAGCCCAGGATGGCGATGCCGGACTGTTCCAGATGCTGCCGGAGGGCTGTCTGGCCGTCGGGCGAGTCGGCCTGGACGATGAAGTAGTCCCACGTGCCGGCGGTGAACGGCCGCTTGACCAGACTTGGCTGGAAGCTGCCAAGATCAGGGTAGGCAAACGACTTGCGGCCCGCCCGGTCCTTGCTCACCAGGCGGTCGGTGGCGAACTGGAATGCCGCCAGGTCGATGACATGGTCGCCGGCCGCCTGAAGCTGGTCGGCCGGCAGGTAGCGCTCAGCGAACGGGTGATAGGTCTTCCAGTCGGAGGCGATGAAGACCAGCGACTCGCCGGTGGCCGGGTCCACGACCGCGGGAGGAATGACTTTGCGGCCCCCGCCCAGGTTATCCGCGGCCAGCACCGGCAGACAGAAAAGCCCCGTCAGCAAGGCCAGCATGACCATCGCGCCCAGGATCCGTCCTGTCTTGAAAATATGATCGTTCATGTCTCCTCCTGACATCCGAAACCCGACCCCCGATCGATATATATTTCAAATCCTATTACTGACTCAATGCCCTTCGTGCGGGTTGCCCTGGCACGGGCCGCCGCCGGCGGGCACCCGGCCGCACGAGGCGGTGAAGGCCAGCGGCCGGAACGGCTCCAGCCAGC
>JAAYUB010000156.1 GCA_012517875.1 Acidobacteriota bacterium
CCAGGTCGAGAGCCAGAACGGCGGATGGACCGTGATGGGCAGGGACGCAGTCTCGCTCCAGATGCCCGATTCGTTTACTGCCTGGAGCAGCAGGCGCAGCTGGCCGGAGGGAAGGTTGGTGTAGCGCAGCTCGGCGAGCTGACGGACCGGCAGCCACTCGTCCTCGAGCCCCTCGAGCCGGGCCCGGTAACCGACGCGGTTGCGGTTGCGGAACGACAGCACGGCCACCTGGAAGGTGACCGACCGCTCGTTCCACTGCAACTCCAGCGACCGGGGGAAGTCGAGCCGGCGGTCGGGCAGGTCGGCCGATTCCACGACGAGGCTCGGCGGGATCGTGTTGGGATAGTGGCGGTCGGGATCGTACTGGGACAGCCCGTCCACGGTGCCGATCCAGATCTCGCCGTTGGTGTCGCAGAGAAAGCCGTACTGGTTGGTCTCGTAGCCGGCCAGCCCATCCTCGGGCGTGAAGCTCTCCACCCGGCCGTCGGTGCCGATGCGCGATACGCCGCGGGTGGTGCCTACCCAGATGTTGTGGCGCTGATCCTCGCCGAAAAAGTAGACATGATGCGATGTCAGGCCGGGCTGGTCCTTGAGGAGCCGCCAGCGCCCGTTGCTGTCCATGACCGCCAGTCCGGCGTCGGAACCCACCCAGAGGCGGCCGGCGCTGTCTTCGAAGATGCTGTTGATGTAGGTCTGCCGTGACAGCGGCGGCGGATCCGCCAGCTTGACGACGCGCTCACCGTCGCAAGTGTACACGTCGGTTCCCGCCGTCGCCCAAATCCCACCGGCCTGGCGAGGGCAGAAGTGGGCGCAGAAGGTCAGGGGTTCGCCCGAGGCAGTGCTCTTCCAGGTGCGCCAGCGGCCTTTTTCATCGCGCATGACCAGTCCGCCGGTGTCGCTGCGCCCGCACACCCAGAGGCGGTGTTGGTGGTCGAGCACCGCGTCCCACAGTTCCGCCCGAGGCACGGGGGCGTCGGGGGGCATCGCCTGGATTTGGCGTTGTCCGCGGGGCCGGTAAAACAACGAGGTATCGGTGAGAATCCATAGCCCTCCGTCGGCGTCCGGCAAAGCCTTCCAGACCCACTCGGTGTCCAGCCCGTGGTCCAGACCGATGGTCTCCAGGACCTTCGAAACCGGCCGGACCTGGTAATGGACCGCCCCGCTCAGCGTGCCCAGCCAGAGGGCGTCGGGGGTGGGGCTGGAGGCGATGCCGAAGACGCACGCGCTGGGCAGCCCCTGTTTGAGCCCGTGGTTGCTGAGCGCCACGCCGCCCAGGCGTGCCAGCCCGTTGATGTCGGTGCCCACCCAGACGTTTCCCTCGCGGTCCTCGTAGGCGAAATTTACGACGTTGGATGGCAGCCCCATGTCGGTGTTCCAGTGCTGAAACTGCTGTTCGCCCGCGCGGCGGAGGAACAGTGCTGAATCACTGGTGCAGATATACAGCGTTCCTGAAGGCGCAGTGTAGATGCGGTAGATGCTCCGGCCGGTGACCGCGCCCGACTCCAGCATCGACTGCCAGCCGGCGGCGTCCTGCCGGTAGACGCCGCGCGTGTTGGTGCCCAGCCAGATGCCGTCACCGGCGGTGGCGACGGTGCGGAGCTGGTTGCGGGGGCAGGGGATGTTGATCGACTGACACCCGCGGCCGGGCTCGTACCGCCACAGCCCCTGGTCGCTGACGATGAGAATCGCGTTTCGATCCGAGGCCAGATCGTAGATGAGTTGATGGCCGAGACCGGCCGGCGCCGGTTCAGCCCGGAACGTCCCTTTCGGCACCCGGTAAACCCCCTGGTCCGTGCCGATCCAGACGGCGCCGTCGCGGTCTTCGAGCAACGCGCGGCAACGCGGTTTGCTCAGCGTCAGGTCGGCGATGGGCGTCAGCCGGCCGTCGCGCAAGACCACAGTGCCGCCGGCGGTGGCCACCCAGAGAGTGCCCGCACTGTCCATGAGGAGTTCCTGAATTCGGGCGCTGGGCAGACCGTCGTCGGTGGTGAAATTGTGGAACCGGTTGCCGTTGTACCGGGCCAAACCACCCCACGTGCCCACCCAGATGTAGCCTCGGGTGTCCTGCACCATGCTGGCCATCTGGGACTGGGGCAGCCCGTCCCGCAGGGTCTTGACATCGAAGGGGAGCACCTGCGCGCCTGCGAGCGTCAGCGCGCCTTCCAGCAGCAGCAGGACGAGTCCCAGGCGGCAGGGCGGTCTCGTGGTCATGGTCGGCCTCCCCGGTGATTGATCGAATCGGGAACGGTGGTTCCGCCCTCTGGGCGGATGGCAATCGTGCAGGTTGTCATGACTCCTCCATTGTAACAAGGCGGCGGCGGGTTGGCAAAGGTTTGCCCCTTGCGCGACGCGGGCGCGTTGACAGCCGCCGGATGGTTTCACTACAATCAGGACGCCTTTCTTCGACCACGGCTTTCGGATTCCGGCTCCCTGGGAGCGAGAGGTGGATGTCGGCGCGGTAAACACGGAGCGAGTCACCCACTTCGGCCGGTATTACCTGCTGGCGATGCTGGCCGGCGGGGTCGTCCTGGCCGTGCTGATCCGCCTCGGCCATCCGCTGGACTGGAGCCGGATGACGTGGCGCCCGGCGGGCGGGTTGCTGCTGGCCGTCGCCGTGGGCTTCATCCTGCGCAGCGCGCGGCGACGAATCGTATTCGGAGCCACCGTCGCGTGGCACCAGGCCATCGCGTTCGAGGCCATGATCCAGGTGGTGCAGATCGGCAGTCCGTGGATGCCGCTCCGTTCGTTCGAGACGGAATTCCTGGTCCGTGAACTGGGCGGAGCCAGCCGGGAGCGGATCCGGCGATGGCTGACCGCCCGCGATGCGGGCACGTGGGTGACCGTTACCGCGGGACTGGCGGTGGCGGCCGCTTTGTTCGGCTCCGTCTGGAGCGCCGCGATCCTTGGTGTCCTGGCCGCGGCGCTGCTCGGCGCGGCGGCGATTCGGAGCGGCGAGCCGGCCGCGGTGCTCAGGAGCGTGCTGGCAGGCCTGGTCTGCTGGGGGGGGGAAGGCTGGCTCTTTGTCCACTTCGCCGCGCCGGAGCCGGAAACAGCCGTGGCATGGACCATGTACCTCTTCTTCACCGGGCTGGCGGAGGTTTCGCCCGTGCCGCTCGGCCTCGGCGTGCTGGAACTCCCCGCCCTGCTGGCGTGGCCCGGCGTGGGCGCGGCCCTGGTTCCGCTGCTGGTGTTCCACGCCGCCCGCCTCGTGGTGCTTGCGCCGCTGTGCGTCCTGTTCTTGCATCGGTTCAAATTCACCGCCGGTGATCTACTGAGTCCGGCGGTGATCCTGGCCCTGAGGCACAGCCAGCGGCCGCCCGGCGGCTGGCCATGGCCGGAAGGCGACGGCGACGACGGCCCGCTGATCAGCCTGGTCATCCCGGCCTACAACGAGGAGAAGCGGCTGCCCGCCTTCCTGGACAGTGTGGCGGCGTACATGGGCCGCTGCGGCTACGCCATGGAAGTGGTGGTGGTGGACGACGGCTCCTGCGATGGCACCGCGGACATCATGGCGGCGTGGACAACCCGGGACGCCCGGTTCCGTCTGTTGCGGCAGCCCTCCAACCAGGGGAAGGGGGCGGCGGTACGGCGCGGCATGCTTGCAGCGCGCGGCCGGTATATCGTATTCGCTGACGCCGACGGCGCCACCCCCATCGGGGAGCTGGACCGCTTCCGTCCGGCAATGACGGAGAACATCGAGGTCGTCATCGGCTCGCGGCGGCTGGTGTCGGCCGCTGTGCGACGCGAGCGGGAGGGATTCCGCGAGATGATGGGCCACGCCTTCTACACCGTGGTCAACCTGCTGGCGGTGCCCGGCATTCGCGACACCCAGTGCGGATTCAAAATGTTCCGGCGCGATGCCGCGCGGCGTCTCTTTGCATGGTCCACGGAGAACGGTTGGGCGTTCGACGTGGAGATCCTGTATCTGGCCCAGCGGGTGGGATACGCTGTCGAGGAGGTGGCCGTCAACTGGCGCGCCGTCGAAGGCTCCAAGATCAGCCCGCTGGCGGACTCCCTGCGCATGTTCCTGGCCGTGTTCCGGATCCGCGCCCGCCAGGCCGGCTTCCTGCGCCATCGGCAGGCCGGACCCTGAACCCGCCGGTCCGCCCGCAGCCCCTTTGCGACGGCCCACTGTTGACGCACCGGCGCCCGTCCCCTACAATACAACCAGGCCCGCAAAATCAGGAGTGCCGCTTCATGGAGCACGACAACGAGAAGGGCATGCTGTTCTACCCGAATCCTCTCGATCAGGGGGTGGCACGGGCTCCCCGGCTGCTGGTGGTGACCCGCTGTTTCTGCCCCAACGGTCACGATCTGGTGAGCCGCCGGGCCAGCTTCAACAACCATCCCGGCATCCTGCTGCGGGTGCGCGGCCGGGCGGGCGAGGGCCAGGTGGCGCTGAGCCCCATATACGGTGAGAAGTGCCGGGTGGCGCTGGACGTCGAGCTGGAGGACGGGGATATCCTCGAGTTGTCCTGTCCCGTCTGCGGCACGGCCCTGCCCGCCTACGCGCCGTGCCCGTGCGGCGCCCGCCTCCTCACCCTGTTCCTGTCGCCGCGCGTCGACTACTCCAACTGCATCGGGATCTGCAACCGGGTTGGGTGCGTGAACGCCGAAGTCAAGCGGGAAGGGGAACTGATCGTCCTCTCCATGCTCGGTGCTGACGCGCTGCCGGAATCCGGCGGTGGACCGAAGTGATCCCGGCGTGGTGACGGGAGCGAGCCGAACGTGACTCACAAAGAAACCCAGGCGGAGCGCCTCGCACGGCTGGAGACGGCCTTGGCGGAATTGGCACAGGATAACGAGCGCCTGTCGGACGAGGTGGAAGCGCTTCAAACCGAACTGCAAACCGTCCTGGAACTTCAGGCCGCCCTGCTGTACGCCCTCCGGGAAGACGAAGATCTGCAGCCGGTTCTGGATGCGGTCGCCGCCGAGCTGCGGCGGCGGCAGCAGGCTGATTGACGGGGCATCATCGACAGAACACCAGATTCAATTGCGGCCCGCTGGCACAACGCCAAGAGGCTCCGATGGGTATTGCAACGCCTTCCTCATCGAGTGAATCAGGCGCGATGCTGCAAGTCGCGGATGATTTCTCTGAGCACTTTCTGGAAGCGCGGGTGCTCACCCACGGGTGGCAGCACCCGAATGGCGACACCGGGGTGGACCTGGCGGGCGGCCTCGACCTGGGCGGGGATGTCCGTGGCGACGTGGCCGCCGCCTGACATGAAGAGGGGGAGGATCGCGATCCGCCGCAATCCGCGCCGCCCGGCCTCGGCCACCGCGTCGGCGAGCGTCGGGGGGATGAACTCCATGTAAGCCAGCAAGGGGCCACGCGCGTTCAATTCGACCGCCAAGTCGCGGACCAGATGTTCGAACGGCTTCCGCCACCGGGGATCGGGGCTGCCGTGTGCCAGCAACAGCAGGCATTCATCGTTGGGCATGGATAACTCCCAGTGCGGAATCCCAAAATATACAGGTTCCGGAACCACCGATACGTTCTGGGCAAGCGGTGCTCAGAGGTGCAGCCATTCGACTGTCGAGTTCTCCAGTAGCTCCTTGACTCGGATGACGAACGTGACCGACTCGCGACCATCGATGATCCGGTGGTCGTAGGACAGCGACACGTACATCATGGGCCGGATCACCACCTGTCCGTCGACGGCGACGGGACGGTCCTTGATGGTGTGCATCCCCAGGATAGCCGACTGGGGGTAATTGATGATGGGCGTGGAGATGAGCGAGCCGAACACGCCGCCGTTGGTGATGGTGAAGGTGCCGCCGGACATCTCGTCCACCGAGAGCTTGCCGGCGCGGGCCCGCTCGGCCAGGGCCTGAATGGCGGCCTCCAGCCGGGGCACGTCCAGGAGGTGGGCGTCGCGGATCACCGGCACCACCAGACCCTTGGGTGTGGACACTGAGATGCCGATGTCGCAATATTCCGGATACACGATATCGGCTCCGGAGACCTGAGCGTTGATCACCGGCATCTCCGCCAGGGCGCGACAGACGGCCCACGTGAACAAGGACATGAACCCCAGCTTCACCCCATGCTTCGCCGTGAACGCCTCCTGGTGACGGGCGCGGAGATCCATGACCGCCGACATGTCTAGCTCGTTGATGGTGGTGAGCATGGCTGTCTCGTTTTTGGCCGCCACCAGCCGGCGGGCGATGGTGCCGCGCAGGGTGGTCATCCGCTCGCGGCGGACGGGGCGCTGGTCCGCGGCCGGCGCCGCGGGTTGTTGCCGGGCCGGGGTCAGCGCCTCCAGCACGTCCCGCTTTGTCACCCGGGCGCCGGGGACCGCCGTGATTCGGTCTGCGGAGACGCCGGCGTCGGCCAGGAGCTTCCGGGCGACAGGAGTGAAACGGGTTCGGCTTGACTCGCCAACGGCCACGGCGGGCGGGGCGGGAGGTGCAGCCGTGGCGGGAGCCGGAGACGCTGCATCGGCGGCGCGCGGCGGCGCGGCG
>JAAYUB010000157.1 GCA_012517875.1 Acidobacteriota bacterium
AAGTGGTCGGTGTGCACGATGTCCCGCTATTTCATGGCCTTAAAACCAAGGGCGGTGTGCACGATGTGATGCGATATGCGACCGTTAAGTTGTGCACGATGTCATGCTATTTTTTTGTGCACGATGTGATGCTACTTGTCACCTAACAGTTTAGGAGGCCACATGAAACGCAATCGAGTGCTGGTGTTGATGGTTCTGGCCGCCATCGTTCTGACCTCGGTGATCTGGGGCGCCGAGTTCCGGCGGCAGCCGCGCAAGGCGACGGACGGTCCGGCCGGCCGGATCATCGGCCAACTGGAGCGCCGCGCGCTCCCCGGCGAAGCGCCGAAAACGGTTGAAGTCGTCGTGCCGCCGGCGCCCAAGACCAACGGCGGCCTGCACGTGCTGGTGGCCCACTCGGACGACAACCCCGACCAACTATTGGATTACCTGGCGGCCCAGCCCGACATCAGTGTGGTGGACCCATTCGACTGCCGGTACGCCACCCCCACCTTGGCGTATCTGCAGGAATACGACGTGGTGGTCTCATTTTCCAATTACCCCTGGCACGACCAGGTGGCCATGGGAGACCTGCTGGCGGACTACGTAGATGCCGGCGGCAAGCTGATCGTCGCGGTCTTCTGCTGGGCCGACGACAACGGCTGGGCGCTGAGGGGCCGTTTCATCACCGAGAATTACAGCCCGTTCATGAACCTGGGCGATGACAACCTCTACCTCTGGGCGGACCTGGGTGCCTACGACGCCAGCCACCCGGTGATGGCCGGCGTCACCGCCGCCAGCGACTGGTACCGCGACGACGTCATCCTGAGCCCCGGCGCCGGACTCATCGCCGCTTGGGACGACGGCGTGCCGTTCGTGGCGGAGAAAAACTGCGTCATCGCCGTGAACTCTTATCTCGGCCGATATTACGATTTCACCGGCGATGTGTTCCTGATCATCTACAACGCCGTGAAGTACATCGATTCCGGCTGCAGCGCCTACCAGGACTACGTCTTCATGGATGACTACGGCCGCGCCATGCTGTGCGTCAACGCCGACGGCACCTTCCTGTTCCGCGTGCTCGAAAACGGCGGGGCGGAATTCGAGGGCCAGGCCGAGCTCAACTGGCGCGCCGGCGTCATGTACATGATCAGCCCGCGCGAGCTCCCCTGGAGCCTGTACCTGGTCTATGACAGCACCAACCACCGGGCCCACGCGTACTACTGGAATCCGCCGCAGAACGTGCGGTCGTTCATCTACGACCTGAACACGCTGGACGATCCGCCCGCCTGCTTCTGACGGCGGACCGACCGCCGATTCGATGCCACCCTCCCGGCGTCCGTCGACGCCGGGATTTTTTTCGCCAGCCGGCGAGCGTGGATCATTGGTCGGGCGGACGGCGCATGAGCTCCAGTGACACCAGTCGGGCGATGAGGATCGCCGGGTAGAGCTGGCCCACCAGCGCCTCCAGGTTCGCCAGCGTGCGGGCCAGGGGGTGGAGCGGGAGAACGTCCCCGTAGCCCGTCGTCGTCAGGGTGACGAAGCTGAAGTAGATGAGCTGGGCCACCAGCTCGTTGGCGGACCGGGGCGCTTCGGGAAACTGGAACGCGCCGGACCGGACCAGGACGACGATCGTGTAGACATTGGCCCACATCAGCCCCAGCAACAGGTAAAACACCACCGCGCCCACGATGCGGCCCGCGGTGATGGGCCCGGCCCGGAACACCTGGACCAGCACCACGGCCGCGAGCACCCCGAGGACCAGCGCGAAGAGCACGGCGTCCGTCAACACCCGCTCCGGACTGGGCCGCAGGAAGACCAGCCAGCGGGACGCCAGCCCGGCCACGGCGACTCCCGCGACCAGCCACGCGGTAACCCGCGTCCGGGCCACCGCCACCACGCCGGCGATGAGGATGACGGAGATGCACCCCTGGAGTAGCCAGGCGTAGGTGTGGCCCAGTCCGCCCATGGGGTAGATGATGAAGATCACCACCACCAGCCCCACCAGCAGGACGACCATGCTGCGGTCCTGCCACCAGAATTCCCGCAAGTGCTGATGGATCGGTTTCATGTGTCCTCGGGACGGACGGGGCTCATGGTTGAGCGGCGGGCGGCGGTTTCCGCCAGCCGCCGCCGAGCGCCTTGTAGAGGTCCACCAGCGCCACGAGTCCGGCCAGCTGCGCCCGGGCCAGGTTGATCTCCGCGTCAAAGAACTGGCGCTCGGAATCCAGCACTTCCAGGTAGCTGGTCACGCCGCCGGTGTAGCGCAGGCGGGACAGCCGCGCCTGGTCGTCCAGCGTGTCGGTGAGCTGCTGCAGTTCAGCCACGTACTCCAGCTGGCGGCGGTACGCCACCATGGCGTCGGCCACTTCGCGGAAGGCGTTCTGGATGGTCCGCTCGTACTGGATGAGCGCCTGCCGCTGCAGCGATTCGCTGACCCGCACGCCGGATTTGATCTTGCCTGCGGTGAAAATGGGCACCGACACCTGCGGCAGGAAGTTCCACGTCCAGCTCGGGCCGGAGAACAGGTTGTTGAAGTCCTTGCTCATCGTCCCGGCCGCGCCGGTCAGGGTGATCTGGGGGAAGTAGGCCGCCTTGGCCACCCCGATGCGGGCGTTGGCGGCGATGAGCTGCTGCTCGGCCTGGCCGATGTCGGGCCGCCGCTCGAGGAGCGACGAGGGGAGCCCCGCCGGCACGGCCGCGCCCAGCACGTGCTCCGTCAACGCGCGGCCGCGCGGGATGTCCCCCGGGTTGCGCCCCAGCAGCAGGCTGAGGCAGTTCTCCTGCTGGGCGATGCGGCGCTTGATGTCCGGGATGGCGGCGGCGGCGGCCGACACCAGCCCCTGGGCCTGGTCCACCTCCAGCATGCTGCTCACACCGCCGGTCTGCCGGGCCCGGACCAGGTCCAGCGATTTCTGGCGGGACGCCAGGGTGCGTTCCGCAATGTCCAGTTCCAGGTCCAGCTCGCGCAACCCGAAGTAGCCGGCCGCGACGCCGCCCACCAGCGTCAGCGTCACCGTCCGGCGGGCCGCCTCGGTGGCCAGCAGTTCGGCCCGCGCCGCTTCGGTGGCGCGGCGCAGCCGACCCCACAGATCCACCTCGAAGAAGGCGCTCAGCGCCAGGGTGTGGTTGCGCTGCACATACGGGTAACCCGGCGTGGTGACGTATCCCTCGCGGGACGTCCGGCCCACCTGGTATTCGCCCACCCCGCCGACGCCGGGGAACCGGTCGGCGCGCGTGATGCCGAGCTGCGCCTCCGCCGCCAGCACCCGCTCGGCGGCGAGGCGGACATCGTGGTTCCGCTCCAGCGCCGCGCGGATCAGGTCCTGCAGCACCGGCTCCCGGTACACTTCCCACCAGTCCATGTCGCCGGCGGTCAGGGCGCCGGGGGCGGCCGCAACGCCCTCGCCCCGGAAATCGGGGGGCACCTCGATGTCGGGCCGGACGTACTTGGGCCCCACCGCGCAGGCGCACAGCAGCACGAGGCCGGCCAACGCAGCAAGCTGAACCGTTTTCATGACCGGCCTCCTTCCTCCGTCTCGGCCGCCGGGACCTCAGCCGGCGCCTCCTGCGGCCGGGCGCCGAACCGGCCGGCCAGCCTCTGCACCAGGACGTACAGGAGCGGGATGAAGAACACCCCCAGTGCCGTGGCCGCGGTCATGCCGGCGAACACCGCTGTGCCCAGCGACACCCGCGAGGCGGCGCCGGCGCCGCGCGCCAGCACCAGCGGCACCACGCCGAGGATGAACGCGAACGAGGTCATCAGGATCGGCCGAAACCGCAGGCGCGCCCCTTCCACCGACGCCTCCTCGAGCGGCATGCCCGCCTGCTCGTAGCGCTCCTTGGCGAACTCCACGATGAGGATGGCGTTCTTGGCCGCCAGGCCGATGAGCATGATCAGCCCGATCTGGACGTACACGTTGTTGACCAGGCCCAGGAGCCACACCCCCAGAAACGCCCCGAAAACGCCCAGCGGGATGCCGAAGAGCACCGAAAAGGGCACCGACCAGCTCTCGTACTGGGCGGCCAGGAAGAGGAACACGAAGACGATGGCCAGGCCGAAGATCATGCCCTGGGCGCCGCCGGACTCCTTCTCCTGGTAGGCGATGTTGGTCCACTCGAAGCCGTACCCCGGCGGCAGGTGGTCGCGGGCCAGCTCTTCCATGGCCGCCAGCGCCTGGCCCGAGCTGTATCCGGGCGCCGCACTGCCGGAGATCTCCGCGGTGCGGAACATGTTGTAGCGCGGGATCAGATCCGGGCCGCTGACGTCGGAACTCGTCGACAGCGTGCTGAGAGGCACCATCGACCCGGTACCGGTGCGCACGTGGATCAGGCCGATGCTGTCGGGCCCGGCGCGGAATTCCGGCTCCGCCTGGATGATGACCTTGTAGGTGCGGCCGAAGCGGGTGAAGTCGTTGACCAGCAGCCCGCCGAGGCAGATCTGCAAACTTTGGAACACCTGGTCGATGGGCACGCCCAGAGTGCGCGCCTTGTCCCGGTCGATGTCCAGCCGGATCTGGGGCACGGTGGTCCGGAAGCCGGTGTACAGGTTCTGGAGCTCCGGCCGCGCCTGCGCGGCGCCCAGGAACGACTGGGCGGTCTGCATCAGCTCGTCGGGCGTGTGACCGCCGCGGTCCTGCAGCTCGAACTGGAAGCCGCCGGCGTTGCCCAGCCCGGGGATGGGCGGCGGGATGAAGGCGATGCACAGCGCCTCCGGATACGTGATGAGTTCCCGCTGGGTGGCCATGAGGAGCGCGCCGAGCCGGGTCTGCTTCGACCGCCGCTCCTCCCACGGCTCAAGCATCACGATGAGGCTGGCGTTGTTCGACGTGTAGGCGCCGGTCATCAGGTTGAGCCCGCCCATAGTGATGACGCGCCGCACGCCGGGCAGCTTGCGGATGAATGTCTCGGCCCGACGGGACAGCGCGTCGGTCCGCTCCATGGACGCGCCGTCGGGCAGGTTCATGGACACGAAAAAGTATCCCTGATCCTCGTCGGGGACAAAGCCCGAGGGGAGCAGCTTCATCAAGCCGCCGGCGCCGAACCAGAACGCCGCCAGCACCGCCAGCGCCAGGGCGGCGCGGCGCAGGATCATCCGGACCGTGGCGACGTAGCCGCCCGTCACCCGGTCAAAAAGCCGGTTGAAGCCGCGGAGGAAAGCGCCCAGCGGCCCTCGCATCTCGCGGCGCGGCCGGAGGATCATCTTGCAGAGCGCCGGCGTCAGGGTCAGCGCCACCAGCGCCGACAGCAGCACCGAGATGGACAGCGTCAGCGCGAACTGCCGGTAGAGCTGCCCGGTGATTCCGCCCATGAAGGCGACGGGGACGAACACCGCGCACAGGACCAAGGCGATGGCCACCACAGGGCCGGACACCTCGTCCATGGCCTTCTCGGTGGCCGCTGCCGGGGAGAGCCCGTGCTCGATGTGGTGCTCCACCGCCTCCACCACCACGATGGCGTCGTCCACCACGATGCCCACAGCCAGCACGATGCCGAACAGGGTCAGCGTGTTGATGGAGAATCCCAGCGGCACAAACGCGGCGAAGGTGCCCACCAGCGATACCGGCACCGCCAGCATGGGGATGAGCGTGGCGCGGAAGTTGCCGAGGAAGAGGAACACCACCAGCAGCACCAGGATGATGGCGTCGCGCAGCGCATGCACCACCTCGTCGATGGAGGCGTTGACAAAGTCGGTGCTGTCCATGGTGACCTCGTATTCGAGGCCGGGGGGGAACTTGTCGCCGAGCTCGTCCATCAGGTCACGGAGCCGCCCGGCTGTTTCGATGGCATTGGAGCCGGGAAGCTGGTAGACGATGATGAGGGTGGCGGGCACGCCGTCGAGTCGTCCGAAGCTGGTGTAGCTTTTGCCCGCCATCTCGACGCGGGCCAGGTCCTTGACCCGGAGGATCGAGCCGTCGGGCAGCGTCCGGACAATGATGTCGCTGAATTCCTCGGTGGTGGTCAGCCGGCCCTTGACGTTGACCGTGTACTGGAAATCGAGTCCCGGCTTGGCGGGCGGCTGCCCCACCGCCCCGGCAGGCGCCAGGATGTTCTGCTCCCGGATGACCTGGGCCATGTCGCCGGCGGTGACGCCCAGCTTGCTCAGCTTGTCGGGACGGACCCACAGCCGCATGGAGTAGTCGCGCTGGCCCACGATCACGGTGCTGCCCACGCCGGGCACGCGGGCGATGGCGTCCACCAGGTTGATGGAGGCGTAGTTGCTGAGGAAGAGTTCGTCATAGCTGTGGTCAGGGGAGTAGACGCTGAGCACCATCAGCATGTCCGGCGACGTTTTTTTCACGGAGATACCCGCCTGGATCGCCTCGGTGGGCAGCTTCGGCTGAGCCTTGCTCACGCGGTTGTTGATGTCCACGCTGGCCAGGTCCAGGTTCGTCCCCACCTTGAAGGTGCAGGTCAGCGCATAGCTCCCGTCGCTGGCGCACTTGGAGGAGAAGTAGATCATGTTCTCGGCGCCGTTGACCTCCTGCTCCACCGGGGTGGCGATGGATTCCTCCACAGTCTCGGCGCTGGCGCCGGGGTAGTAAATGTTGACCAGAACCGTGGGCGGGGAAATCTGGGGGAACTGAGCCACCGGCAGCGTCATCAGACTCATGGCGCCGGCGATCACGATCACCAGCGCGATGACGATGGCGAAGACGGGGCGGTGGATAAAGAACTTGGCCATCAGTGCGCCCCCTGCTCCTCCGTCAGCGGCTTGTCCGTCGGCGCGACGGTCATGCCGGGTTTGACCTTGAGCTGGCCCTCGACGATCACCCGTTCGCCCGCCCGCAGACCGTCCGCGACGATGAACCGGTTCCCGGAGCGTCCGCCCAGCACCACAGTGCGCAGGGCCACCTTGTTGTCCGGGCCCACCACGTAAACCGTCTGGGCGCTCTGCAACTCCATCACCGCCCGCTGCGGGATCAGGATCGCGTTCTCCTTGCGGTCAACGGCCAGTCGCACCCGGCCGAACATGCCTGGCCGCAGGTGATACTCCGGATTGCGGAATTCGCACACCATGGCCAGGGTGCCGGTCTTGGGGTCCACCTGGCGTTCGGCAATGATGAACCGCCCCTTGTGGGTGTGAATGCTCCCGTCGGCTAGGACCAATTCGATAAGCTGCCGCTCGCTTTCCTTGACCTCCCGCTGAACCCGCCGCATGAGGTAGAGCCAGTCGGTCTCGCTCACAGCGAAGGTGACCCGCAGGGGATCCAGGGCCGACACGGTGGCGAGCAGCGTGGCCTCGCCCCGCCCCACGAGGTTGCCCGGCGCCACCTGCCGGCGGCCGATCAGGCCGGTGACGGGCGACCGGATGGAGCAGTAGCCCAGGTTCAGCTCGGCCCGCTGGATCTGGGCCTCGGCGGACAGCACAGCAGCTTTGGCCTCGTCGATGGAAACCTTCTGGTTCAGCACCGTTGTGTCGTAACTGGCCTGCTTGGCGGTCACGTCGGCTTCGGCCACCAGCCGGCTGGCCACCGCGTCGTCGTAATCCTGCTGGGGCACCGCCTGCTGCTCAGCCAGCGGCTTGAGCCGGTTGACATCCTGGTTGGCCTTGGCCAGGCGCGCCCGGGCCTGATCCAGCGTGGCCTGGGCCTGCAGGACCGTCACCTTGTCGGTGGCGAACATCAGGTCGGCTTTGGCCTTGGCCAGCGTCGCCTGGGCTGACTGGAGGTCAGCCGCGTACTGGCGGGGATCCAGCGAGAAGAGCAGGTCGCCGGCGTGGACCAGGCGGCCTTCCTGGAAGTGCTGCTTCTGGAGGTAGGCCTCCACGCGGGCGCGGATGTCCACGCTCTCGCTGGCGTCCACCGTGGCCACGTACTCGTTGTAGATGGGAACGGTCTCCTGGGTCGCCGCCGCCACAACCACCGGCATCGCCGGCTGCGCCGTCGCGCCCGGCTGCGCCCCGCGGTCGCCGCAGGCGCCGGGAAGGAGGAGGGCCAGGCTGGCCAGAATCAGCACGGCGGTCCGCCGCGCCGAAGGACTTCGCCACCAAGAGACTGGGCTGGACATGGCAGAGCTCCTTCACGAATCAGTCTGTGGATAGCACACGATAAATGGACTGTAAGCCAGTCGCGGGGGTAAAGTCAATCGCCGGGGTGGCTTACAAGTCGGGATTGGGTTCGCAGACTCGTAAACGAGTTGTTTGAATATTTGAACGTAGGAAGGTTCACAGGTTCACAAGTTCACAGGTTCACAGGTTCACAGGTTCACAAGTTCACAAATTCCCACGTTCGCCTATTCGTGGACAGTTGATCGTCGATGGCTGCTCCGTCTCCCATCTGTCGTCTCCCATCTGTCGTCTCCCATCTGTCGTCTCCCATCTGTCGTCTCCCATTGATCGTCTCCCGTCTCCCGATTCACCGATTCACCACTCTTAAATGCAAAATGAAATATGATCAAAGACCAATGAAAAATGAATGATCGTCTTTGTGCCCTTCGTGCCTCCGTGGTGGACCCCGCCCCCGGGTCACCGAGCCTCTAGCCTCGAATCTCGAGCCTCGCCTAGAAGTAGTAATTCACTCCCCACGCCAGGACGGAGTGGCGCAGCGACGAGCCGTCGGTGGCCCGACTCCCCTCGATCTTGATCTCGGCGTTGACATCCAAGGTCTGGTTGAAATGGAACGTGACGCTGCCCAGCCCGTTGAGCCGGCGGTACTCGCCCGGGTGCCCGCCCGTCGACCACAGGTAGTTGAACCCGCCGCCGAAGGACCACTTCGGCCCCACGTCATACTGCGAGTACAGCTCCACGCCGCGTCCGTTGAAATACACGCCCTGGTCGTCCACCTCGTGGTTGAGGCTGGCGGCGTAGTCGGCGGCCAACTGGAAGTGGCCGCGCGCCCACCGACCGCCCACGATGAACGCCTGGTCGCCCTTCTTGGGCTGGTTCGGCTCGGGCTTGTCGACGCCGTCCCGGACCTTGTTGAAGGCCGCCGCCACGGTGAATGAAGGGGTGACGTCGAGGCCGGCCATGAAGCCGTACGTGTCGGCGTACCTCACGTTCTCGCCGGTGCGCGCCCGGTTCTGGACCTGGGCGCCCACATGCACGGGCCCGAGGCGGTGGCGGTACTGGAACGCCTTCTCCGACCGGCCCGTGCCGGCGATGCCGCCGTCACCGGTGCCGAACGCGCCCGAGGCCTCGCTGCCGAACGTGAAGAACATGTCGGTGAGGCCGGCCACGTCGTAGTACGGCGAGTACTGCTTGCCCCAGGTGAACGTGCCGACAGGTGTCTCCACGCCCACGCGGCCGATGCGGGACTTCACCGCCTGCGACCCTTCGCCATAGGCGCCGCCGGAGTCGCCGCCGGTCACCAGTTCCGGGTTCTGGTTCACCACGTTCACGCCAAGCTCGAGCTGGCCGAAGAACGCGTATCCGTCGGCCAGCGGCACGCGGCCGTTGAGGCCCAGCCGGGAGAACCGGTCGGCGATTTCCGTCTGCCCGTTGGAGGCAACGCCGGCGCGCACCCGGAGGCTGCCGTACCAGTCCAGTGAGGGCCGCGTCGGATCCGGGCCCGCGGGCCGGTCTCCCGCCAGCACAGATGGGCCGGCCGTCGCTGCCGCCGCCGCGTCCGCCGCCACGCCGGGTGCCGGCGCCGCAGCGACCGGGGCAGGCGCTGCCGGTAGCCCGGCCTCCAGGGCGCCGATCCGCTGGTCCGCCTCGGCCAGCAGGCGGCGCAACGCGTCGATCTCGCTCTGCCGCGCCGCGTCACCCTGCTTCACCAGGGCGTCCAGCCGGGCCTGCAGCACGGCCAGAGTCCCCTGCAGCTCCTGGAGCTGGGTGCCGGCGGCTGGTTCCGCCGCCGGCGCCGCCGACAGCATGCCAAATATCGCCACCAACAGGAACAGCCGTAGTCCTTTCATCGGATATCGTCCTTTTGGCCTGGAATCAATGACCCGCCCGACACGGCGCCGGCTCGATCCGACCCGGCTTTACCGGGCAACCGGACGGCGACGGACTCACCCCGTGAGGAAAGACGGCGCGTGCCTCACGCGTCCATCCGGCGCCGGCCCGCCCACAGGAACACCCCGCCGATCACCATCATGACCAGCCCCCACCAGAAAGACGGGTGGTACTGGGCCAGCACCTTCGGCGCCGCCGGCGGCTGGGCGAACTGCCAGGCGCCCGCAGCGGTGACGACGGCGCCCATGACCAGCAGCATCAGTCCGACGAAAAACCAGATGGATCGCATGGGCCGCCTCCTCACCAGAAGTACACGTTCAGGGCCACCAGCAGCGCCAGAGCCACCACGCCCCAGAACTCCGGCCGCTTCAGCCAGGGCACGGGGGCTTCGGCCGCTCCGGCGCTGAGCCCCTTGACCAGGCCCGCCAGCTCCTCGCGCGGCTTGCGCACCGTGAACAGGCTCACGGCGACGGTCACGCCGAAACAGATGAGCCAGGCCCACCACGCCCGCCAGAAGTTGGCGGCCATGTCGCTGTATGGCCGCGTCAGAGTGATGCATGCGGCGTCAAACCACTGGAACTTCACCCCCAAGTACATGAGCACCGAGGAGGCCATCCCCGTCACCAGGCCCCAGAAGGCGCCGTTCGGGGTGATCCACCAGACGAACATTCCCAGCAGCATCGTGGCGAAGAGCGGCGCGTTGACCCAGGAGAAGATCGCCTGCATGTAGTCCATGATGCTGGGGAAGCTCTTGGCCCAGTATGCGGTGACGATGCTGAGCAGAATTCCCGCCACCGTGCTCACTCGCCCCATCCAGAGCAGGTGCCGGGGCGAGGCGCCGCGGTTGAGGACCGAGTGGTAGATGTCGTAGGTCCACACCGTGTTGAAGGCGCTGATGTTCCCCGCCTGCCCCGCCATGAAACCGGCCAGCAGGGCGGTCACGCCGAGACCCATGAGCCCGGCCGGGTAGTAGCGGGCGATCAGCAGCGGCAGGGCCGAGTCGTAGTTGACCTGCCCTTTGTCCACCAGCAGCTGGAAGCCGCTTCCCGCGTCGCGCGACAGCACGATGGCCACCAGCCCGGTGATGATGACCAGGAACGGCAGCGCCATCTTGAAGAACGAGGCCAGGATGGGCGTCATCCGGGCCGCGCGGAGGTCGCGGGCCGAGAATGCCCGCTGCACCACCAGGAAGTCGGTGGTCCAGTAGCCGAATGACAGCACAAAGCCCAGACCCAGCACGATGCCGGCCCAGGTGATCATCATGCCGTTGGCGGCCGGGTCGGCCGAGTTGGACCAGAGCGCGGCGAACGCCGGCGGCACACGGCGCAGCACCTCGTCCACGCCGCCGATCTCCACGATGCCCAGGATCGACACCAGGAACAGCCCGAACCAGATGAGAAAGAACTGGATGATCTCGGTGAAGATGGCCGACATCAGGCCGCTCAGGGTGACGTACGCCGCCACCGTTACCGCCGAAGCCCACATGCTGGCGTCCCAGTTCCAGCCGAGGAAGGTGTGGAGGACCAGCGCCATGGCGTACAGGTTGATCCCCGACACCAGGATGGTCATCACGCCGAAGGCGATGCCGTTGAGCACCCGCGTCTTCTCGTCGAAGCGGAGCTTCAGGTAGCCGGGGATCGACTTGATCCGGCTGCTGTAGTAGAACGGCATCATGTAGATCCCGAGGAAAACCATGGCCGGGATGGCGCCGATCCAGTAGAAGTGGGCCACATACATCCCGTACTTGAACGTGTTGCCCGTCATCCCCAACAGCTCCAGCGCGCCCAGGTTGGCCGACAGGAACGCCAGCCCCGCGACCCACGAGGAATTGCGCCGCCCCGCCAGGAAGAAGTCCTCCTCGCTCCGGGTGTAGCGCTTCAGGTAGATACCCAGGCCGACGACGAATACGAAATAGATCGCGATGATGAGCCAGTCGAAGACGGTCAGGCCGATGGCTTGCTGCATGCGGGTCTCCTTTCCGGATCGGTGGACGGGATCACGGGCTCAGCGCTCCGGGGCGTCGACGACTGTCTCGAGCTGCGGCAGTTCCTGGCCGGTCTGGAGGTCGCGGAGCAGGATGGCCGGCTGGGGCCAGTCGCGGCCGCTGAGGCGCACGGTGATCACCGGCCACGGCTCGGCCCGGGTGACCACCTCGGCGCCGCCGGGGAGGGCCACGATGGTGTCCTCCACCTTGGCGCCGGTGATGGTGGGGTTCCAGGCGAAGGCCTGGGCCGGCTGCACCGTTTCGGCGATGTCCGGGTAGATCACATACTCCCGGTCGTCGTAGCCGGTGGCGCCCCCCTGGTGGTGTTTGCGCCACTCGTCGGGGTAGCCGGCGGCGCGGTACCACTCGCGGCAGGCGGCGAAAATGTCGGCGCACTTCGCTCCCGGCACGGTGGCCGCCTCGAACCGGGCGTTGACGACGGCTGTCCGGCGGAGCCGCTTCGCCAGATCCTCCGGAAGCTGGCCGAAGTGGACGAAGCGCGTCGCCGCCACGGGCATACCCCACTTCTCCGCCACCACGTTGACCATGGCGTAGCGCTTGAGCTTGGCGCCGCCGGGCAGGGCGTGGCGGTACTTGGCAATGCGCTCGTCCACTGCGGTCAGCAGCACCGTGGGCATGATGCCGCGGGCGCGGAGCGCCGCGGCGGTCATCGCCTCGATCTCGAACTCGTCCATCCCCGGTCGCAGGCGGCGGCAGACCTCCTGGACCGCGGCCGCGGTCTCGCGCCCCAGCCAGCGGTAGCGCCGCAACTCCGTGTCGGTGAGGCTGAAGCGCAGCGGCCGCAGCGCGGCGGCCACGTTCACCGTGCCGGGGAAGTCGGCGTCGGCGCCGATGCGCCCCGCGCCGGCCGCCTGGCGCAGGCGGTCGGCGCGGACGTCCTGGACCGGGTTGGCCTCGTACCAGTTGTACTCGAGGAGCTGGTAGCCGAGGCGGGCCAGCCCCTCGTCCATCATCCGGCCCGCCTCGGCGCCGTTGCAGAGCAGGAAGCGGCGGCCGTCCTTCAGCACGAGGAGCGAGGCCGCGCCCACGTCCTTGTTGAGAACGATCTGGTTGTTGACGGTGCCGGCGGTGATCCACCAGACATTGCGGACCTGGGTGAGCAGGACGCCGTCCAGCCCCTGCGCCGCCATCAGCGCGCGAAGCCGCTCCAGCTTCACGGCGATCTCCGCCTGCACTTCCGCCAGCGTGAGGGTCGGGGGCTGCACGCCCCGCCAGACGGCCGGCGGCGGCTCGGCCGCCGGCGTGCTGCCGGCCATGAGCGCCACCAGGGGCAGGATGGCCAGCCAGAGGGTGCGTCGGGTCATGGTGTCTCCTTTCGCGGGATGACCGCGACCGTGATGGCGTGGGGCACGAATTTTTCATCCGGCGCGCCGGGGATGGTGAAGCACAGCCGCCCCTCCCGCAGCTCGGCGCCGACGACGCCGCGGATGCGCTCCGGCCGGGTGACGCCCAGGACGTAGACGCGGCCGGGCTGTCCCTCCAGTTCCAGGCGGAGGCCGGCGCCCGTCCACGTCTGGTCGATGATGTGGGGGCCGCGGTCAGAGTCCCCCACCGCCGGCTCGGCCGGCGACAGGAACACGGCGGGCGGTTCGTTCAGGATCAGCTCGATGCGCGCCGCGTCGGCCAGCCGCACCGTGCAGGCGGCGGTGACGCCCCGGGGCGTGACGGTCACGCCGGGAGTCGCCGCGGCGCCGTTCACCGCGAGCCCAGTCACCTGCGTACCCGGAGGCAGGCGGGGACTGAAGGTCAGCTCGACCGGCTCCCCGCCCGCAAATCTGGCGTCGAGCACCAGGCCGGTGCCGGTCCGGCGCAGGTCCAGATCCACCCGCCCACCGGCCAGTGGTACGCGGCCGACGCGGACGAAGTCCCAGTCGGCGGGGAGCGCCGGGGCGAACGTCAGGCGCCCGGCCGGCGCGTCCGGTGCCAGGCCCAGCAGCCCGCGCAGCAGCGGCACCACATACGCGGCCGTTGAAAAGCCCTGGTCGTGATAGGCCTCGCCCACCTTCATATTGGCGGCGCCCGAGAACACCTCCGGGACGACCCCGAGGCCGTGGTCGAAGGTGTGGGCGGCCATGCCGTGCAGAGCCGCCCAGCCGGGCAGGGCGAAGCCGTGGCGGAATTGAGCGGTGTTCACCAGCAGTGACACGAAGGGCATCACCGCCCCGTAGTTGTAGGAGAGCGGCTGGTAGAGCGGCGAGCGCACCGACAGCGTCCGGAAGCCCCAGTCGGTGGTCATCTCTGCCCCATTGAGGCGCCGCAGCATCCGCGCCGACCGGTCCGGATCGGCCAGCCCAAACGCCAGCGCCGCCGCCGGCCAGGGGGTGAGGTCGCGAACTCGCTCGCCGCCGACGGTGATGCCGTAGGCATAGATCGACTTCTCCTCCAGCCAAAACCGCTCCTCCAGTGCCGCCGTCCCCCGGGCCAGCACCGCCTCGGCATCGGCCCGCACGGCCGCGTCGCCGGCCGCCGCGGCCAGGTCCGCCAGGGCGCGCGCCGCCTGCAGATACAGTGCGGCGGTGTAGCAGTCGGTGTGGATCCCGGTGTACCGGCCGAACTCGAGGGCGCACAGGCCGGCGCCGGTGATGTCCATGAGCCCGTCGCCGTCGCTGTCGCGGCCGCGGCACCAGCGCCACGCGGCCGCGATCGACGGCCAGCTCTCGCGGACGAACGCGGCGTCGCCGCTGGCGCGCAGGTAATCACCCATCGCCACGAGGTACCAGGGGGTGCTGTCGGCGTGGTTGTAGCCGTAGCGGTAGGCGTGCCACCAGTCCACCAGCGCCGCGCTCTGGGTGAGCTCGTGAGGCATCTTGCCGACGTCGGCGGGGGGCGCGTCGGGAGACGACCGCCGGATGGGGTGATCCTCACTGCGCTGCCAGCGCTGGAGCAGGCGCAGTCCGTCCCGGACCGCCTCGAATTCGCCGAGGGAGTTCAGGGCCAGAGCGTTGATGCAGGTGTCGCCGCCAAAGAACCAGGCGAAGCCGGGCCGGGCGCTGCCGCCCGAGAGCCCGTAGCCCGCCACGAGGCCGCGCCCCAGCGCAGGATTGTCCACCAGCAGGTTGTGGAGGGCCAGCCGGCCCCAATCCAACGCCGCGTTGAGCCGCGGATCGGGCGTCTCCACGGCGAGCGTCTGTTCCGTCAGCCGCCGCGCCGCCGCCACGTTGGCCGCGTGGAGCGCGGCGCCGTCCGCGGCGAGGCGCCGATACAGGGCCAGGGCTTCTTCGGGCTTCAGCCCATCGCCGCCGGCGATGACAATGGGGATGAACCGGCCGGGCGGGTCGCCGGGGCAGACGTCGAGGCGGAACTGGAGCGGGCTGTCGGCGAACATGTGCGCCGGCGGAGCGGACATTTCCATCGCGGCCGGCGAACCGCACAGGAACCGTGCGCGGCGCTGTCCCTCGGAGATGACGAATGCGCGGGCCTCCCCGTCCCAGTGGCTGTACTGGCCGCCGATGCCGGCGGGCCACATGGGCTGGAGCACGGGCACGAAGCCGGCGACGATGGCGAGCGGCGCGGTGGTCCGCGCCTCGAGGAGCACGAGCGCGCCGGGCTCGTTCTCGGGCACGAGGAAGACCGCCCGCACGGTGAACGACTCGAAGGCGTACGAGATCTCGGTGGCGGCGGGGGTCACGGTGATCCGGCGAACGATATCGCGGGCGAGGATGGGCTGAGTGGACGAACCCAGGACGAACTGGAGCTGGAACTGGCGCAGCACCTTCCATGGCCACACCCACGCCTCGAACGTGCCGTCCTCGAAACCCATGAGCGCCGCCCGGCGCCCGATCCGGTCGAAGTACTGGTGCGGCTGCGCCGGCCGGCTCAGCCGCGGCGGGTCGCCGTCCAGGGTGAAGGCAGGGACGGTGGCGGGCGGCGTTCCGGTGGTCGCGGCGGGGGAATCAGCGGCACCGCCGCCGGCCGCCGCAACCAGCGCGGCCAGCACCGCCAGGATCCGAATCCCTCGAGGCATCATGGCGCCCCCTGCCGGGTGTCGTTCGGGATGTTCTGTGTACGGGGATATTTCAACGCATCCGGCAGGCGAAGGCAACAGGATTCTGGAGTTCGGATTTTGTGCTCGTGATCGAGGCTCGAGACTCGAAGCTGGAGGCTCGTTCCCGTAACGCGGACCTCGGACTTTACATATCGTGCTCGTAATTCGTAATCGTGATCGTAATCGGGGCTCGGCTCGCAATACTCACCACAGAGTCACGAAGGAGCTATTGTTCATTGATCCACAATTAACCATCAACTATCAACGGATTCTGGACCTGGAACCTTCGAACATGTGAACCTGCGAACAGTGCGATTACGGTTACGGTTACGATTACGGTTACGGTTACGATTACGATTACGATC
>JAAYUB010000158.1 GCA_012517875.1 Acidobacteriota bacterium
AAGTGGTCGGTGTGCACGATGTCCCGCTATTTCATGGCCTTAAAACCAAGGGCGGTGTGCACGATGTGATGCGATATGCGACCGTTAAGTTGTGCACGATGTCATGCTATTTTTTTGTGCACGATGTGATGCTACTTGTCAATTACGGCTTAGCCGGAGGCACCAGCCAGACTTTCACCGTTTACCCTTATGTGGACTGCGGCTGTGCCGGCCGCTCCAACGAGTTCGATTCCGACTCCAGCGCCTCGTACGCGCTGACCAGCCGGAGCGGCGGATATAAATGGTCCGCCCCCGGCGTGTCCGGCGACGACAGTTGGCAATCCGGCGCCGTGCCGGCCTGGACCACCGATTTTTTCTCTGACGACTACGGCATCTGGACCGAGGACCTGACCGTCACGATCCCGTCGGGCGACACCTCCAACTTCGTCACCCACTACCTGGGCGACCACGGCGCGGCGCCGCCGCCGCCCACGGCCCAGCCCCAGGCGGGCGCCCTGCGCCTCTACCTGCCCACGAGCGCGGGCGCGGCGCCGGTGAAACCGTACGTGGGGCAGACGGTCCGGTTCATCTCGGGCCAGAATCCGCCCCTGGTGGGGCAGACCACCCGGCTGGGCATCCGGGTGGATGTGACCAATCCCACCCCCCACGCCATCACCTTCAGCGCCTCGAACACCGTGGACGCCTACGTCCCGGGCGGGGACGTCGTGTACGCCGGCACCGCCACGGTGAGCCAAGGGAGCATCGTCGCCTACCCTACCGCCACCCCCGGGCCCTACGGCTGGCTCCGATGGAATCCCGGCGTCGTGGCCGCCAACACCACGGCGTCACTCTACTACCATGTGGACGTCACCCCCACCGCCGCGGGCCGGCTGGTCATCACCGGCACGGCGCCAAGCAGTGTGCGCTCATGGGATCTGTCCACCAATCCCGGCTGGACGGCGGGGGGACAGTGGGCGTGGGGAACTCCCACCGGCGGCGGGGGAGCGTCCGGCAACCCGGACCCGACATTCGGCCACACCGGGAGCTACGTGTACGGATACAACCTGTCCGGCGATTACTCCAACTCCATGCTGTCGGCGGATTACCTGACCACGACGGCCATCGACTGCAGCGGATTGTCCAACGTGCAACTCCGCTTCTGGCGCTGGCTCAACGTCGAGGGCTCCGCGAATGACCACGCGGTCATCGAGGTGAGCAACGACAATTCCACATGGACGAAGATTTATGAAAATCCCGCCGACACGGCGGTCACCGACGCCGCCTGGACCCAGGTCACCTATGACATCTCGGCCGTGGCGGACAACCAGTCCACCGTCTACATCCGCTGGGCCATGGGCCCGACCAACGACAGCCTGACGTACAGCGGCTGGAACATCGACGACGTCGAGCTCTGGGGCGACGCCGATGGCAACGGCACCACCGCCACGTTCGTGGACGAGACGGGGAACACCACCCAGGGGCGGGCCACGTTCACCTTCGGCCCCCTGTGCGAGCTGGCGGTGACCACGGGGACCGACCTCCCCACCCGGGTGCTCGTTTCCGATTTCGGCAGCGAGTGGGCCGGCGGCCAGCCGGTGCTGCGCTGGTCCACCGCGGCGGAGCAGGGGACCGCGGGCTTCCACGTCTCCCGCTGGGACGAGGCCGGTGGAGAGTGGCGGCGCCTCACCGAGGCGCCGCTCCCGGCTCTGCCGGGCCACCCCCAGGGCGGCGTCTACCGCCTGCCGGACCGGGACGCCGTCCCCGGCCAGACCTATCAGTACCGGATCGAGGAACTGGACATTCACGGCAGGACACTGGATTACGGACCGTTCACGGTGACAATACCAGAGACCGCGTCGAACACCGACGCCGTGGCCGCCCCGCCCGTCGACGCATCCGGCTCCCGCACGCCGCACCCGCGGCAGCGGCGGGACGCGGACACGCCGAACGTGAAGCCGGAACACTTTAAAACCGCTGGCGCGGGCAAGACCGCGGCTGGCGGGCCGCGGCCGGCGGCGGCGAAGGTGGCGGTGCGCGCCGACGGGCTGCACGCCGTGTCCTTCGACGCGCTGGCCGAGGCGCTGGCGCTGCCGCGGGCGGCGGTGGAGGCGCTGGCGCATCGTGGACGGCTGGAGATCACCAGCGGCGGCCGGCTGGTCACCTATCTGGCCGATCTGGTCCCGGACGCCATTGTCTTCTACGGCCGGCGGCTGGACAGCCCCTACGCCGACGCCAACGTGTACCGCGTCGCCGTCGGACGCGGCCGGCTCATGGCCCGGGCGGACGGCGCGCCCCCCGCCGCGGTGGCGCCGGGACTGACTTTCGCCACGACGCAGGACGCGGAAGAGGATCACCTGCCCGCGCCCGCGGTCACCCGCAATCCCGAATCGGACTACTGGTTCTGGGATTACCTGTTCGCCGATCACCCGACGCTGGGCGCCAAAACGTTCGCGGTGCCCACGCCCGCGCCCGCCGGCACCGGCGACGCCGCCCTGGCGGTGCGCCTCCACGGCGGCACCGAAACCGCCGCCGGGCCGGACCACCAGGTGACCGTCCGCCTCAACGGGGCGCTCATCGGCACCGCCCGCTGGGACGGCCTCACCGCCCAATCGCTGCGCTTCACCGTCGACCCGGCGATCTTGCGCGACGGCGCCAACACCGTGGAGCTGGCCGCCCATCTGAACGAGGGGATCCCGTATTCACTCGTCTACGTCGACGGGTTCGCGGTGGACTACGTCCGCCAGGCCCGCACCGACGACGACCGCCTGCAATTTCGGCCCGCCGTCCTGTCCCCCCGCGTGGTCGCCGTGGACGGTTTCACCCGTGACGACATCGTCGTGCTCGACGTCACCGATCTGGACGCCCCGGTGCTGCAGCCGGCCGCCGTGGAACGCACCGGCCGCAACTGGCGCGCGTTCTTCCGCTGCCAGCCCCGCCACGAGTATTTCGCGGCCTCGATCGGCACCGCCGCCGCGGTGACCGCCACGTCCCCCGACTGGCCGTCCCGCCTCCGCGACTCCAGCCCGGGCTTCGATTATGTTGTCATCGCCCCGCAGAGCCTGCTCGGACCCGCCGAGGCCCTGGCCGCCTACCGCGCCGGCCAGGGACATCGCGCCCTGGTCGTCGACCTCGCCGACATCTACGACGAGTTCAACCACGGCCGCTCCTCGCCCCAGGCCATCCGCGACTTCCTCGACTGGGCCGTCGCCCACTGGTCCGTGCCGCCCCGTTTCGTCGTCCTGGCCGGCCGCGGGACCTACGACTATCGCGACCTCGGCGGCTTCGGCGACAACCTGCTGCCGCCCCTGTACCTGGGCACCTCCCACGGCCTGGCCGCCGCCGACAACCGCTTCGCCTGCGTCGCCGGCGACGACAACGTGCCCGACCTGGCCATCGGCCGCCTGCCGGCGGCCACCGCCGATGAGCTCCAGGCCATGGTGGACAAGATCATCGCCTACGAGGCGCAGCCCGCCGGCGCCTGGTCCCGACGGGCCCTGGTCGTCGCCGACAATCCGGACCCCGCCGGCGACTTCCCCGCCGATTCCGAGACGGTCGCCGCGGAGCTGCCGCCGTGGCTGCGGCTCCGGCGGATCTCGCTGGCCGAGCAGACCGCGCTCGAAGCCCGGGAGGCGCTCGTCAGCGGCATCGCCACCGGCGCCGGCCTGGTCAACTACCTCGGCCACGGCGGCGTGGACCGCCTGGCCGCCGAAGGCGTGCTCCGCCTCGACGACATCTCCTCGCTCGCCAACGGCGCCCGGCTGCCGCTGGTGCTGGCCTTCACCTGCGCCGCGGGCGAGTGCACCATCCCCGGTTACCCGGGCTTGGGCGAAGCGCTGCTGACCCGGCCCGCCGGCGGCGCCATCGCCGTCTATGCCCCAGCGGGTTTGTCGGACAACGCCGCCGCCGTGGAGCTCAACGCCGCGCTGGCCGCGGAGCTGGGCCGCGGCCACGCCACGCTGGGCGACGCCATCCGCGCCGCCCTGGCCGCCTGGGCGCCGGCGGATCCGGCCGCCGGCTACCACCGCGACCTCTACATTCTCCTGGGCGACCCGGCGCTGCGGCTGGTCCGATAGGGGAGTGCGCAGGCTCGACTGCGCGTTGGATTGACGCGGGATGCGTCTTTGGATAGCGCAAAGCGCTCTGGAGTGCGCAGGCTCGACTGCGCTTTGGATTGACGCGCAGCGTCTTAATACTTTTCAGCCGTCGCAAATCGACAACCGTTCCGGAATCCAGAGCAGCGTCCAGCCGCCGCACTCCAAACTTCATGCCGCCGCAAATCAGACTATCCAGCCGCACCAAAGTTGGAATGCGCGATCGCTTCTCACCATCCGACATCACTTCTCCGTCCTGCGGATAAAAATCCGGGTGCGGAACAATCAGTGTTCCGAAGTATCAAGATTCAATCAAAAACCATATTGACTCATGTGTAAAATTCTAGTGTAATAGATCAACTCGAATCTTTGCATAGGCTGATCGGATTGGTTTTTGGGCTCTAAGGTGTATTTTAAATACACAACAATCGTTTATTGATTATTGAAAAGCGTCTGTTGGCTGTGAAAACATGAGCATTCGGGAGGAGGAACCATGCACCCCACCACACCCAGAACATACGCCGGCCGAACAGTTGCTCCAAAGCGCATCCTGTTCCTGTTCGGAGCAATTCTGGTGTTGACGGCTTTCCTGCCGGCGGGCGGCCACCAGTC
>JAAYUB010000159.1 GCA_012517875.1 Acidobacteriota bacterium
GAGGGGTTCGCCTGGCCGGTGTTCTTCCGGCAGATCAGCGTCTCCATCTGGCATTCTCTGCTGAATTTCGCCCTGTACCTGGTGGTGATGGGCCTGCTGCTCCTGCTCAACCTGATTCCGGCGGCCGGTCAGGCGCTGTTCATGGCGGGGAGTTCAGTGGCATCGGCATTCTTCCTGGCCCGCGAGATGCTGGACGGCCCGCTGACCCGCGATCGCCTCCGCTGGACGGACAAGTACCGCGTGGTCTGGCGGCACAAGGCCGTGACGATGGGTCTGGGTGCGGCCACGGCGGCGATGCTCTGGATCCCGCTGCTGAACTTCGTCTGTCTCCCCGTCGCCGTCACCGGCGGCACCCTGCTCTACGCCCACCTGCGCCGCACCGGCCGCCTGCCCCTCAACTCGTAATTCGTAATCGTTATTCGTAATCGTAATCGTGATCGTGAGCGAGAATCGCAATCGGATCGGGAGTTGGCCGCGTCCTGCCGGAGGCGGCCTGCTGCCTCGCCGCGATCCATCGTGAAACAGCATGACGGTCTGGTGTACGGCGGCATGATGCCGCCTTGGTTCCGTTCGGTGCGCGTCGGGACCGATCCTCGAGTCTCGAGCACGATTACGATTACTCAGTTACTCTCGATTTTCTGTCAATTTTTGGCAGGATTTTTTACTGAAGCCATAAGCAAAATCAAACAGCAGGCGGGCGGGAGGTACCGCAAGCGGCAGCGAGCGGCGCGTGGGGCCAGCCGCATCGATGTCCCGACGCCGCGACACCATTCCATCACGGTAGCGGCCGTGCGTGTCACGCGACCTGAGGCGTCGTTGCCAGACCCGCGGCGATGGTCGGCCCGTTGATCCCGGAAGCATTCAAGCGGCAGGAACAGAGTGGTTGGACACCTGGGGTCAGGCGTGCCGATTGGGCTTTTGCGCCGCTCGCTGCCGCTCGCGGTACCTCCACGTTACCAACCGGCGGATCGTGCACATTTCTAAGGCGCCGGGCCGATCAATGAATGACTGGTCGGACGAGTGAATTCCAGCTGCTTTTAACCAATGGGTTCCGCCTCGCCGGGTTGGGATTACGTTTGCGATCACGATCATGAATTACGAGCACGAAATCCGATGCCCGAATTCCGATGTCCGCGTTACGGGAACGAGCATCGAGTCTCGAGCTTCGAGCCTCGATTACGATCACGATTACGATTACGAATGACGAATGACGGGCACAAAAAAAAGATAGATGGTAGCTACCGCGCGGCCAGCGCTTCCACGAGCCGCGGTAGCGCGGTCACGGCTTCGCCCAGCCGCGCCGGATTCTTGCCGCCGGCCTCGGCCATGGCCGGCCGGCCGCCGCCGCTCCCCTCCACGATCGCGGCCAGATCCTGGGCGAGCTGGCGGGCCGGCAGGCGTTTTGTCTCGCTCTCCGACACCATGACCACCAGCGCCGCCTTGCCGTCGATCTCGGCGCCGAGGGCCACCACCGCCCGCTCGAACCGGCGGAGCAGCTGGTCGGTGAGGGCGCGCAGCGCGTTGCGGTCCACGTCGGTGACCACGCCCGCCGCCACAAAAACGCCGGCCACGGTTTCGGCCTGGGCGGCGATGTTGCCGACGATCCCGGACGCCAGGCGCATCCGCAGGCGCTCCAGCTCCTTCTGGTGGCGGTGGATGGTCTCCTGCAGCTCCTCGACATGGGCTGGCAGTTGCTCCGGCTCCACCTTCAGCGTGCGGTGGAGCCGGCCCAGGAGCTGTTCGCTCTCGGCAAACCGCCGGTAGGCGTTGGGACCGGCAACGGCCTCGATGCGCCGCACGCCCGAGGCGATGCTGCTCTCGGCGAGGATCTTGACCACGCCCATCTGGCCCGTGCGCTCCAGGTGCGTCCCGCCGCAGAGCTCGCGGCTGAATCCCTCCACGGCGATGACACGGACCGTCTCCTGGTACTTCTCCCCGAACAGGGCCATGGCGCCGCTGGCGACCGCCTCGTCGATGGCCATCACGCTGGTCCGCACGGGCCGGTCCCGCCAGATCTGCTCGTTGGCCTCGGCCTCGATCGCGGCCAGCTCACTCGGGCTCACCGCCGTGTAGTGGCTGAAGTCGAACCGCAGCCGGTCGGGGGCCACCAGCGAGCCGGCCTGCTTCACGTGCTCGCCGAGCACGTCGCGGAGCGCCGCGTGCAGCAGATGGGTGGCGGTGTGGTTGCAGGCGGTGGCGAACCGGCGGTCGGCGTCCACCACGGCGGCGACTGTCTCGCCGGTGCGCAGCGTGCCCTGCAGCATCCGCACCCGGTGCAGGATGACGCCGCCCACCGGCGTCTGCACGTCCAGCACGCGGGCGGTCCCGGTCGCGGTCCGCAGGAAGCCCTGGTCGGCCACCTGACCGCCGGACTCGGCGTAGAACGGCGTGCGGTCGAGCTGCACATCCCCCTCCTGCCCTTCGGCCAACGTCTCCATCCGCTCGCCGTCACGCAGGATCGCCACCACGCAGGCGTCGTCGACCTGCGTCGTCTCATAGCCGAGGAACGCAGCGGGGCTGGCCTCCGCCAGGTCGCGGATGGCGGGCGGGACCGATTTCTGCGCCTCACCCTTCCAGGAGGCGCGGGCGCGCTCCTTCTGGCGGGTGAGTTCGGCCGCAAAACCGTCCATGTCGAGGCGCCAGCCCCGCTCGTCGGCGATCTCGGCCAGCAGATCGGTGGGGAAGCCGTAGGTGTCGTAGAGGCGGAAGATGTCCGCCCCACCGATGAGCACGTCGGCGCCGGCGCGTCCGGCCACCACCTCGTCCAGTTTCTTGAGCCCGAAGTCCAGGGTGGAGGAGAACTTCTCCTCCTCGGCCTGCACCACCCGGGCGATGTAGTCGCGCCGGCTGACCAGCTCGTCGTAGACGTCGCCCATCCGGTCGATCACCGTGCCCGCCAGCCGGTGCAGGAACGGTTCATGCAGGCCGAGCATCCGCCCGTGGCGGATGGCCCGGCGCAGGATCTTGCGCAGCACGTAGCCCAGGCCCTCGTTCGAGGGCAGGACGCCGTCGGCCACGAGGAAGGCGCCGGCCCGGCTGTGGTCGGCGATGATCCGGAGCGACAGGTCGCCGCGGGAGTCCCCGCCGTACCGCACCCCGGCGATTCCTTCGGTCTCGTGGATCAGCGGCATGAACAGGTCGGTGTCGTAGTTGGACAGCTTCCCCTGGAGCACCGACGTGAGCCGCTCCAGCCCCATGCCGGTGTCGATGGACGGCGCCGGCAGCGGATGGAGCGTCCCGGCCGCGTCACGCTCGTACTGCATGAAGACCAGGTTCCAGATCTCCAGGTAACGGCCGCATTCGCAGGTTGGCCCGCAGTCGGTGTGGCCGGCCGGGCTGGCGCCCAGGTCGTAGAGGATTTCCGAACAGGGCCCGCACGGCCCGGTGTCGCCCATCGCCCAGAAGTTGTCCTTCTCGCCGAAGCGGAGGATCCGCTCGGCCGGCAGGCCGGTGATGCGGCGCCACAGGCCGTCGGCCTCGTCGTCCGCCTCGAAGATGGTGGGGTAGAGCCGGGCGGGATCGAGTCCGTAGATCTTTGTGACCAGCTCCCAGGCGAACTCGATGGCCTCCGCCTTGAAGTAGTCGCCGAACGAGAAGTTGCCCAGCATCTCGAAAAACGTGTGGTGCCGGGCGGTCCGGCCCACGTTTTCCAAGTCGTTGTGCTTGCCGCCGGCGCGCATGCACTTCTGGCAGGAGGCGGCCCGGGTGTAGTCGCGGCGCTCCTTGCCCAGAAAGGTGTTCTTAAACTGGTTCATCCCGGCGTTGGTGAAGAGCAGCGTCGGGTCGCCCTCCGGCACCAGCGCGGAGCTGCGCACCAGGCGGTGGCCGCGGGATTCGAAGTATTTCAGAAAGCTCTGGCGGATCTCGTTACCGGTCATCGGTGTCGTCCTCTGCGGGCAGTTCGATTTCGGCCAGCCGCTCCCGGATCCGGTCGAAGCCGAACCCGCGGCGGGCCAGATAGGTCTCCAGGCGTTTCAGGTCTGCGACGCGGCGGGGCATTCCGGCGAGCCGCTGCCATTTGGCCACGGCTTGTTCCAGCACCTCCGCCTCGGGGTGTTCCGCCAGCGTCGCGGCCAGGACACGCTCGGCCGTCGCCGCGTCCACCCCGCGCGCCACCAGCTCGTGCAGGATGCGGTGAGGGCCCCAGTGCCGTTCGACGGCCCAGGCGCGGGCGCACAAGCCAGCCCAGTGAAAGTCATTAAGATAGTTTAAGGCCTTGAGTTTGTCTATGACTTTTTCGACGGCCGCGGCGTCGGCCGACCGCCGCAGGAGGCGCTCGCGCAGGGCCTTTTCCGGATACCCTCGGCGGGCCAGCAGGCGCACCGCGTACTGTAACAGGCGGGTGTCGTCCGGAGGCATCAGAGGTTCTGCATGCGCTCCATTTCCTTCTCCATCTCCTCCTGGGCGCTGTCGGCGGTGGAGTAGATGCCCTGGACCCGGAGCTTGAACTCGTCCGGGTTGGAGGCGTACCCCAGGGCGTCTTCGTAGGAGATGAACCCCCGCTTGTAGAAGCCGAAAATGGACTGGTCAAACGTCTGCATGCCGTACTGGCTGGTGCCGCTGGCGATGGCGGTCTTGATGAACTTGGTCTTGGTCGGGTCGTTGATGCAGTTGCGCACGAATTCGGTCACGATGAGCACCTCGATGGCCGGCACGCGGCCCTTGCCGTCGGAACGCCGCAGCAGGCGCATGGAGACGACCGCCCGGAGCAGCGACGCCAGCTGGATGCGGATGTTGTTCTGGTGGTGGGGCGGGAACACGGCGATGATGCGGTTGATGGTCTCGGTGGCGTCCAGGGTGTGCAGGGTCGAGAAGACCACATGGCCGGTCTCGGCAGCGAGCAGCGCCGTCTCGATGGTTTCGCGGTCACGCATTTCGCCGACCAGGATCACGTCCGGGTCCTGGCGCAGCGAACTGCGCAGCGCATCGGCGAAGCTTTTGGTGTCGACGTTGACCTCGCGCTGGGAGATGATGCACTTCTTGTCGCGGTGGAGGAACTCGATGGGGTCCTCGATGGTGACAATGTGGTTGGTCTCGTTCTCGTTGACGTAGTCGATCATCGTGGCCAGCGACGTGGACTTGCCGCTACCGGTGGTCCCGGTGACCAGAATCAGACCGCGGGGGATCAGGGCGATCTTCTTGAGCACCTCGGGCAGGTTCAACTCGTCGAATGTCTTGATGTTGGCGGGGATGACACGAAAAACCAGCGAGACCGTGCCCCGCTGCTGGAAGACGTTCACGCGGAACCGGCCCAGGGCCTTGACGCCGTAGGCCAGGTCGAGCTCGGAATTTTCCTTGAAATACAGCTTCTGGCGGTTATTCATGATGCCGAAGGCCATGAGGAGCGTGTCTTCTTTCGTCAGCTTCTTGAAGTCGATGAGCGGCACCAGTTCGCCATTGACGCGGACGTGCGGGAATGAGCCCGCCTTGAGATGAAGGTCCGACGCCCCCTTCGCCACGGCGATCTTCAACAGGTCATCTACTTTCATGGTGTTGCCCCGATTTACAGATTGGTTTCATCTTAATCCAGCCCCCCAGAGGTGTCAAGAAAATGTGTCCCGGCCGGCGGGACAGCCGTTTACAGCCTGGCGGTGACGTGTTATAAGGAGCCTGCAACGCCGCCGCTCCCGCGTGGGACGCTTCGGAGGCCCCTCATCTCAACCGATTCCCGCCCCCAACCCAAGATGCCAGTCACGACGCCGTTTGAACATCCCGACAACTGCCCGCTCGTGCTGGCGCCCATGGCGGAACTGAGCCACGCCGCCTTCCGGATGATGCTCCGGCGCCTCGGCGGCTGCGACGTCTATTTCACGGAGATGCTGTCCGCCGGCCGGCTGGTCCGCGAATCGGCGCACCGGTCGGTGTTCCTCATCCAGGATCCGGCCGAGACGGGGCTCGTCCACCAGATCGTCGGCGGCGACCCCGAGCTGATGGGCCGCGCCGCCGCCCTGCTCGAGTCGCGGGGCGTGGCCCGGGTGGACCTGAACATGGGCTGCGCCGCGCCGCGGCTCATCGCCAAGGGCCAGGGCGTCGCCCTGATGCGCGACCCGGACCGGGCCCGCGCCGTCGTGGCGTCCGTACGGCGGTCGTTCGGCGGCCACCTGAGCGCCAAGATCCGCCTGGGCTGGGCGGAGCACGCCGCCGGACTGCCGGATTTCTGCCGGATGCTGGGGGCGGAGGGCGTCCAGACGGTGACCGTCCACCCGCGCTGGCAGCATGAGAAATTCAAAGGGCGCGCCCGGTGGGACTACATCGCCCGGGTCCGCCAGTGGACCGGCGTGCCGGTGGTGGGGAACGGGGATGTGCTGACCTCGGCGGACGCACGCCGCCTCCGCGCCGAGACCGGCTGCGACGGCATCATGATCGGCCGCGGCGCCGCCATGCGGCCGGGACTGTTCCGGGAGATCGCCGACCCGGACGCTCCGCCGGCGGATCCGGCCGCGATCCTGGCGGAGTTCATCGCACTTCTGGAACAGTACCTGCCGCCGGAGCGGCGCCTCTCGCGGCTGAAGATCTTCACCCACTGGCTGGCCCAGCCGCTGGCCTTCGGCCACAACCTCCGTACGCGGGTGCAATCCGCCGGCAGCCTGGCGGAGGCCCGCGACCGGATCGCCGCCTTCTTCGCCGCCTGCCCCGCCGGTGCGTCCGGCGGCGCCGCGCCACCCGGCCGGACTTGAAACTCCTTTACAGCCGCCGGCGTTTCTCCTATATTGATCTTCCATCGATTCGGACCGGCCGGACCCGCGGCGGACGCAGCCGGAAGGAGCCCGGACACCAGGCGGGTCCGCCGGCGCGGCCCCGCCTCGAGGAGATCACATGAAACCACAGTCCGTCATCGCCATCTACCCCGGATCGTTCGACCCGGTCACCAACGGTCACGTGGACATCATCCAGCGCAGCCTCGAGGTGTTCGACACCGTCATCCCCGCCATCCTGATCAACGCCGACAAAACCGCTTGCTTCACGCCGGAGGAGCGGCTGGTGATGCTCCGGGATGCCGTCCGCGGGCTGAAGGGTCGCGTGGAGCCCATCCACTTCAGCGGCCTTCTAGTGGATGCGGCGCGCCAACACGGCGCCACGGTCATCATCCGCGGCATCCGGGCGGTCTCGGACTACGAGTACGAGCTCCAGATGGCCCTCATGAACCGCAAGCTGGCGCCGGAGATCGAGACGCTGTTCCTGGTGCCGGCGTTCAAGTACTCTTTCCTGAGCTCGCGTCTGGTCAAGGAAGTGTACGCCCGGGGCGGGTCCATGAAAGACCTGGTGCCCGAGCTCGTCGACACCATGATGCTGAAGAAACACGGCCGCTGAGCCCGTTCCCGGAGCACCCCATGCAGATTCCCGTCCCCCATGTGTTCAAGCGTTACGACATCCGCGGCATCGTCGGCGAGGAGCTGACGCCGGAGCTGGCGACCGCCATCGGCCGCGCCGCCGGCACCTACCTGCGGCGCCGCGGCCGGGCGGACGTCGTGGTGGGCCGCGACGGCCGCCTGAGCGGGCCCGAGTACGCCGCCCGGCTCATCGACGGCCTGCGGGCTTCCGGCGTCCGGGTGCTGGACCTGGGCATCTGCCCCACGCCGGTCATGTACTTCGCCATCCACCATCTCGGCGCCGGCGGCGGCGTCGCCGTCACCGCCAGCCACAACCCGCCCGAGTACAACGGCTTCAAGATCAATTGCGGGCCGGACTCCCTGTACGACGACGCTATCCAGGAGATTCGCCGACTCATCGAAGCCGAGGATTACGAGACGGGCAACGCGCCGGTGGAGCGCCGCCCGGTGATCCCCGACTACGCCGCCGCCCTGCGACGGCAGTTCGGCGAGCTCGCCAGCCGGCCCAAGGTGGTGGTGGACGCCGGCAACGGCACCGCCGCCCTCGTGGCGCCGGACCTGCTGCGGAGCTTCAAGTGCCGCGTGGCCGAGCTCTACTGCACGGTGGACGGGCGGTTCCCCAACCACGAGGCCGATCCCACCGTGGCCGCCAACCTGGCCGATCTGATCCGGGTGGTCCGCGAGCAGTCGGCGGATCTCGGCATTGCCTTCGACGGCGACGGCGACCGCATCGGCGTCGTGGACGAAACGGGCACGATCCTCCACGGCGACCAGTTGCTCCTGATCTACGCCCGGCAGGTCCTGGCCGCGCAACCCGGGGCCACGGTGATCTCCGAGGTCAAGTCGTCGCAGGTGCTGTACGACGAGATCGCCCGCGCCGGCGGCCGGCCGCTGATGTGGAAGACCGGCCACTCCCTCATCAAGGCCAAGATGAAGGAGACGGGTGCCGCGCTGGCCGGCGAGATGAGCGGCCACATGTTCTTCGCCGACCGTTACTACGGGTTCGATGACGCCATCTACGCCGCCTGCCGCCTGCTGGAGATTCTGGACGCCGCGGGACAGCCGCTCAGCCGGCTGCTGGCGGACCTGCCCGGGACCGTGAACACTCCGGAGCTCCGGCATCCGTGCCCGGAGGCGTACAAGGCGCCGCTGGTCCAGGCGGTGCTGGACCATTACCGGCGCGACCATGAGGTGATCGACATCGACGGCGTGCGGGTCCGCTTCCCCGGCGGGTGGGGGCTTGTCCGGGCCTCCAACACCCAGCCCATCCTGGTGCTGCGTTTTGAGGCGGACACCCCCGACCGGCTGCAGGCCATCCAGGACGATGTCATGGCCGTCATCCGGAAATACCAGCGCGAGATCGTGCCGTCATGAGCATCCTCGAGATCCCCTTCTTCAAAAGCCAGGGTCTGGGCAACGACTTTCTCCTCCTTCGCGACGAGCATTTGGGCGGGCTCCGCCTGCCCCTGCCCGAGATGGCGGAAAAGATCTGCTCGCGGAAGTTCGGCGTGGGCGCCGACGGTGTGATCGTGTGGACGGCGGACGCCGTGGCCGACCAATTCACCGCCCGTATCTTCAACGCCGACGGCTCGGAGGCCGAATCGTCCGGCAACGGGATCCGCTGCCTGGCGGCGGCGCTCTGCCACGCGGGGATCGCGCGCGGCGAGCGCCTGTCGATCCGGACACCCGGCGGTCTCAAGCAGGTGACCGTGCTCAGCCGAGCGAGCAACGTGTACACGTTTCGTACGGATCTCGGCCCCGCCACCTTTGACCCGGCGGTGATCCCGCTGGCGCTGTCCGAACCGGCCGGCCCGCCGCCGCTGCGACTCCGGTTGCAAGCCGGCGATGCGACCTTCGAGGCCACACCGCTGGCCGTGGGCAATCCCCATTGCGTGGTCCGGGTGGACCGGATCGATTTCAACGCCTTGTACGCGACCGGCCCGCTGCTGGAGCGGCATCCCGTCTTCCCGGCGCGGGCCAACGTGGAGTTCGTCCGGGTCGTGGACGCCGCCACCATCGAAATCGCCATCTGGGAACGCGGCGTCGGCCACACCCTGTCGTCGGGCACCGGCAGCGCCGCCGCCGCCGTCGCGGCCATCGCCAACGGCTGGACCGACAGTCCGGTCCTGGTGCACATGGAGGGCGGCGAAACCCGCGTGAGCTGGGACCGCTCCGGCAACGTCATCCAGGACGGGCAGGCCCAGTTCGTGTTCCACGGGCTGATCGAGTCGCACGCGCTGAAATACTGAAATCCGTCCGGGAGCACCATGCCGGCATCCCGCCTGTCCGTCATCTGCATCCGCCCCCAGGGGAGCGCCAACATCGGCGCCATCGCCCGAGTCATGGCCAACTTCGGTCTGGACGATCTGTATCTGGTGGCGCCCGAGTGCCCCGTCGACGAGCAGTCATACCGGATGGCCTGCCACGGTGACGGCGTGCTGCGGCGCGCCCGCGTCGTCGACGCGCTGCCCCCCCTGCTCCCGCAGTTCCACGGTCTCATCGGCACCTGCGGCCGCACCGACTCCAGCGCCTTCGGCGCGCCGCTGAGTCCGGCGGCGGCCGCCGCCGCGGTGCGCCCGCTGGCCGACCGGTATCCGCTGGCCGTGGTGCTCGGCCCCGAGGATCACGGCCTGTCCAACGAGGAGCTGAAGCTCTGCCGGTGGATCGTTCGCATCCCCACGGCGTCGCCCTACGCCTCGCTGAACATCGCCCAGGCGGCCGCCATCCTGCTCTACGAACTGTGCGCCCGACCCGACGGCGCGGCCCCGCCCGCCGCCCGCTTCCGGCCCGCCACCGCCGCCGAGATGGAGGCGTTCTACCGCCACCTCCGCGACCTGCTGCTGGACGTGGGCTTCCTGCACGCCGACAATCCGGAGCGGATCATGTACACGCTGCGGCGGCTGCTGGGGCGGAGCGGTCCGGACCGGCGGGAACTCAAAATTCTGCGAGGGATCGTGCGGCAGGCCGCCTGGGCGCTGGGGCAGGCCGGTTGGCGCGGCCGCCGGCGGGGCGGCCCGGACTCGGGCGGGATCAGACCGGATCGAACTTGATGTCGCGCAGGTTGAGCTGGAGGTTGCTCACTCCGTTGTATTCGTTGAGCTGGATGTTGTAGGCCACGGAAATCTGTTTCTGGTAGATCAGCCGCTCAAACAGTTCCCCCTTCTTCCACCAGACCGCGTCGAAATTCTGCAGGACGTTGCCCACCTTGATCTTCAGGTGCTTGTCCTTCAGGAGCCAGGGGCCGGAGTACACCTTGACGTTCGACGAGGCGAACACGGGGATGGGATTCCCCTCGCCGAACGGGGCCAGCTCGTTGATCTCGTCGAGCAGCTTGAAGCTGATCTGGTTCAGGTCCAGGAAGGTGTCGACATTGAGCTCGGGAATCAGTTCGTCGGGGCCGAGCGTCCGGGCGGCGTGCGCGTTGATCGCCACGCGGAACCGCTCCACGTCGTCGCTGTTGAGCGTCAGCCCCGCCGCCAGGGCATGTCCACCGAACTTGATGAGGTGGCAGTCGCAATCCTGGAGGGCCTGCAGGAGATTGAATTTCGATGTGGAGCGGCCGGAGCCGTGGGCCTCGCCGTTCTCCAGCGACAGGACGATGGTGGGCCGGTGGAACCGCTCCATGATCCGGGAGGCGACGATGCCGATGACACCGCGGTGCCAGTTTTCGCCGCCGAGCACCAGCACAGACTGATCAAAAATGTCCGGCCGGGATTGGGTCAGTTCCTCGATCTCGTCCAGGATGACCTTTTCCTCCTGCTGGCGCAGGACGTTTTTCCGGTTCATGTCGCTGACGATCTGCCGGACGAATTCGGGATCGGCTGAGTCGAACAGGTCCACGGCGGCGTTGGATCCGCCCATGCGGCCCACCGCATTGATCCGGGGCGCGACCTTGAACGCCAGATCGATGCAGGTGATGTCCTTGCCGCGGACGCCCGCCATCTCCAGAAGTGTCTTCAGGCCGATGTTGCCGGGATTGTCCAGCGCCTGCAGGCCGTACTTGACGATAATGCGGTTCTCGTCGGACAGCGACACCAGGTCCGCCACGGTGCCGATGGCCACAAAGCTGAGAAACTGGACGGCCTGCTCCTCCCGGCCGTCCTCGCGCAGCAGCGCCTGACAAAGCTTGAATACCACGCCCACGCCGGCAAGGTTCTTGTCGGGATAGGCGCAGTCCGTCTGCCGGGGATTCAGGATGGAGTAGGCGGGCGGCAGCGCATCGCTGGGCAGGTGGTGGTCCGTCACGATGAGGTCCAGCCCGATCTCCCGCGTGAACTCGGCCACCTCGGTGGCCCGGATGCCGCAGTCAACGCTGATCACCAGGGAGTAGCCCTGATGCTTGAACTCCTCAATGGCCTCCTTTTTCAGGCCGTATCCGTCGGTGAGGCGCCGGGGGATGTAGAAGCCGCACACGCCGCCCAGCAACTGGATCGTCTTCTTCAGCACCACGATGGATGTGACGCCGTCGACGTCGAAATCTCCGTAGATCAGGATGTTCTCCCGCTGATGGATGGCCCGCATGATGCGGTCCACGGTCCGCCGCATGTCCTTCATCAGGTACGGATCGTACAGGTCCTTCAGCGTGGAGTGGAGAAATGCGTAGGCGGATTCAGGGGCCTGAATGCCTCGGTTAACCAGCAGATGCGCTTGGAGATGGGAGATTTTCAGCGCCTCGACCAACTGGTCGATACTCGCTTCCTGGACTGGCTGGACAATCCATTTTTTTTCGGAGTTTGAGCTGCTTTGGTTCGACTGCTTTTGAATCAAAGAAAATTATACCACGCCGGATCGGCGCGGAACAATACATATTCTTGAAGAATTATCCAAATTTTTGGAAAAATCGCAGATTTTGCCCCCGGACTGGAGCAGAAAGCCCGGTTAGCGGAGCTGCTTGCTGATCACCTGGAGCCAACGGACGTAGGATTCACGATATTTGTCGACAAACGCCGCATATTCTTCCTGCGTGGTGAAATTGTTTTCCGTGAACGATTTGTTCAGATAGCGGACCTTGTCATTCTCCTGGATGAAGTCCCCCGAACCGGACTCAATCTCCAGGCTGTCGAGGCCGAAATCGAAGACCAGCGAATAGTCGTTGCCGCGCATCATGCTCAAATCCTTATACACCTTGCGGTAATCCTTCTTGGCGATCTCCTCGTCAAGAAAGGACATGTTATCGGCGGCGGCTCGGCAGTGGATGACGATGAGCGCCATTCCCTTGATGTGCTGGACTCCTACGTAGGTGCCTGCCGCACCCGGGACGGCTGTGGCAAAGTACACGATATTCTTCTGCTCCAGCTCGCCTTTCAGCTGTTGGATGGCCGCCTTGTCGTTCTGGGCTGACAGGCTGAGGACCGATGCAACGAGCACCAGCAGGATGGCCGAACCGCGCACCATTTGTTTCATGGATTCCACCTCGTCGATGATTCGGACAAACGCTTTCATTGTAATCGGACCCTCCTGTCATTTCAACCGGATATCCACATTTTTCAGGATCCTGGTCCCGGCCGCTCTCTCCGGGCGGCCGCTCTCCGTTCCATTGATAAAGATGGACGTCGTCGACCCGAGTTTCGCCCCGCCGCCGCCGGCCGGCCGCCTTGCGGCGGCCGGACCCATGCTGTCAGACAGGTAGGCATGTCCGTGCCAAACCGGTGTATTTGGGTAAGGAGTCAATCGTGTGTTTCCGAGGTCGCGCACGCAGAGAGCGTCGGTGCGATTCCGCCGGAAAACTAGGCGAGATGGTGGAGGGAACGCCGACCTACCGCAAAACAGTCTCAAAGCCCGCTCTCCTCGTAACTTCTTGATAATAAACGAAGAAGTCATCTCGCACAACCACTTCCCGCAAACCCGACCAGAGAAACGATTTTCTCCCCTGATTTCCCGGCACCGGACGAGGGTGACGGGTTTGCAGTAAAATCGGATACCTGGCGTCGAGCAGCAACAACTTCGAATCCAGTTTTCGGACGCCGGTTCGGTTCCCAAAACGGGAATCGAACGGATCACGTCAGCTTGCCCCTCCTTGTTCCTGAGAACACCTTAGCTATTCAGGCTGAATCAGTTCTATCCGAGGGTCACGACTGATCAAATCAAAACTCCCGTCAGTCGCCCTTGTAAAAGCAAATCGGTAATCATTGGCAATGCGATCAAATGGCCATTCTTCTGAAACTTTAACCGCCATCCTCTGGAGTCCGTCCGGACTGCATAGATACGTGCTCTGATTGTAACGACGAACTAAGATCGTACCAGCGTCGGGTATCTTCTCCAGAGTAAACCTGGGGAACGATGGGATATTGGCTGGTTCACTATCGAAATTGGACCAATGGAGATCAAGCCAAGCCTGAGTCTGCTCGCTGACCTGGCAGCGCAATGCCGCGATTGTGTCTGGCTCACGAAGCTTTTTACGGACCATGGATGGTGAATTCCCA
>JAAYUB010000160.1 GCA_012517875.1 Acidobacteriota bacterium
CGGTCGTTGCGGGCGAAGCCAAACACATAGTCCACGTGGTTGGCTTCGCACCAGCTCATCAACTCGTCCCGGCAGAAACCCGAGTCGTGAGGTGGACCCCAAGGACTGGACAGTTTTCGCCCGTTCCTTGAGTGGGTCGCGGCGGGTTCGGAGGGCGGCATTTCTACCGCCCTGTCAGTCCGGACCACGCGAGGCGCTCGGGTCGCATCCCTGCGTTGCCCTGTCTTCCTGCGAGGCTCCTTGATTGTACGGCAGCCCGAATGCCTCTCCAATAGCGAAGCAGCCAGTCTGGCCGAAAGCGATAAATCCCGGGGTTTGGGGCGGAGCCCCAAGTTCAAGCAATAGCATGTTCCTTGTTGCGCGAAGCGAACACCTCGGCGGGCGTCCGGTAGCCCAGCGCCTGATGCGGCCGGCTGTGATTGTAAAACCGGAAATAGTCGTCCAGTGCCATCCACAACTGCCGCCCGTCGGCGAAATCGCCCGGGTAGACGAGTTCGTATTTCACCGAGCGCCACAAACGCTCGATGAAGACGTTGTCCATCCAGCGGCCGCGGCCGTCCATGCTGATCAGGATCTGGCGTTGCCGCAGTGCGCTGGTGAAATCGGCCGAAGTGAATTGCGATCCCTGATCGGTGTTGAAGATCTCCGGCGGACCCTGGTCGAGGGCGGCTTCCAAGGCCGCCAGGCAGAAGCCGGTGTCCATGGTCGTCGACAGTTCCCAGCTCAGCACATAGCGGCTGAACCAGTCCATCACCGCCACCAGATAGAGAAAGCCCCGGCGCATCGGCACATAGGTGATGTCGCTCGACCAGACCTGGTTGGGCCGGTCGATGACCAGATCGCGCAGCAAGTAAGGATGGATCTCGTGACCCGGCCCCGGCCGGCTGAGCTGCGGCTTCGGGTACAGCGCCTCGATGCCTGCGATGCGCATCAGCCGCTGCATCCGCTTGCGGTTCACGCCGAGCGTCGCCGCCATGCGGCGGCTGCCGAAGAACGGCAGTTCCATGTAGCACTCGTCCAGCCGGCGAAGCAAAGCCAGCGTCTCGGCGCTTTCCGGCCGAGGTTGGTAGTAGTAGCTGGAACGGGCCAGCCCCAGCAATTGGCATTGACGCCGGATGGCGAGTTCGGGATGGTACGGGTCGATCCATTGGCGTTTGTCGTCAATCGTGCAAGCCGACTCTTTTTTTGAGAAAGTCGAGCTCCACTTTCAGCCTCCCGATCTGCTGGTAGAGGGCGTCCTTTTCGGGATCGGAATCCTGGCGGCCGGCCTGCGCGCCGGCGAAGATCGCCGGCATCTGCGCCAACGCCTGCTTCTTCCAGGTGGCGACCAGATTCGGGTGCACGTCAAAGGCCTTGGCGATCTCAGCGGCTGTCCTGACGCCGCGGATGGCTTCGACGGCGACCTTCGCCTTCAAACTCGGCGGGTGGGTCTTGCGGGTTCTCGGCATTGCTTCTCTCCATTCTCAATGCCGCCGATCCACTTAAGCAGGCTGTCCAGAAGACGGGGTCCACTTCA
>JAAYUB010000161.1 GCA_012517875.1 Acidobacteriota bacterium
CACCCATTCACCGATTCACCCATTCACCGATTCACCCATTCACCGATTCACCCATTCACCGATTCACCCATTCACCGATTCACCCATTCACCGACTCACCGATTCACCGTTCCCCGATGAAATTCAAACAATCATCGGCACGCCGGATCGAAATGATTGCTCAGGTCCACTTCCGTCCAGTCGTGATGCTCCGGGACTCTGAACCAGATTTTGAGGTCCGCCGGCACGACCACCATCTGGTAGCTGGTGTATGTGGGGAAAAACGGCCCGCCCTCCGAGGTTGGCGTGCTCATGAGCTGCATCATCCGTTGGGGTGTGATCGTTCCTTTATGTTTGTAGTTCATCATCATTAAATTGAACAACCGCAAGATGCTCTGGCCGGTATCGGTGGAACTTCCCGGCGGGGGCAAGCTCAATCCCCACGACGGATCGATGAAGTCGTTGGTGGCCACCAGCGATTCGTTGTCAAACGGCGCCCGCTTCGTGTATTTGCCCGGGATCCATTCGTAGGAGAACGCGCCGTTCGTGTCGGCCGCATTGATGATGCAGCCGACCGTTGTGCGGGCCGACGCGAAGCGCCGGTCCAATTCCGCGGTGTCGGCTGAGTGCTGGACCAGTTGGAAGAGCTCCAGGTAGGTGTCGATGTTTTTCGGGCTGGTCGCGATGTTCGCAGGTCCCTGTTGGGCCTGCCAGCGTGCATACGGGACATCGCCGTTGTTCAATTCCAGAAACAACCCCGCCCGGTTGAAACCGGAGGTCAGATACACCGAGCCCACATATCCCACTTTGGCGACGGGGATGCTCCCGTCATCGGGGTTATAAACCACAATTTCCGTGTACCGGTTGATGACGTTGCTTAAATCAAAATTGCGCCCGGCGATCACCTTGGCGTCGGACGTATAGGGCCCCCACACGGCGTTGAACGAACAGCCACCCGGAGCCGGAGAGTCTGCCGTGAGAACATGGAACAGTTGGATGTAACTGCACACGAGATACGCCTGGTCACCCAGGCCCGATGTCTCCGCGATGCCCTTCATCATCGCGTCATACTGGGGATACGCCGCATAGACCGCCTGCAGTTCCTTCTCGCGCATCGCCATGTCTTTTGCGGCCGATACCAGCGTTGGATTATTCATCATCTGCCGGTGCACCTCGTTCAAGACATCCTTGCGCATCACGCCGTACTGCCGACCCATTTCGCGATAATTCCCATGCAGTTCAACCACATGCAGCGCGCCGTATCGATACAGTTTCCCCTCGCCGCTGGTGCTGATCAATTGACCGGAGCCGCGATGACTGCTTCCTGTTGTATCCGCCGCCGGCACAGGTTTCGGGAAACTGACTGCCCAGAAAATTTCTAAGCAACATAGAAGCACAGACGTCCTTGTCATGTTGACACCCTCTTCATGATGATGGATTCGGGGTGCAGGGCGGCTTGCCCTTCGCCCACCCCACCGAGGCCGCTCCACCCGCGCCACTCAGCCCGCCGCCGACCCCAAGCCGCATGGCCGAGACCGGAATCATCCGAATTGATCAATGGCAGATGACCAATGAAAAATGATCAATAGCAACGGCCTCGCCCCGATTCACCGATTCACCGATTCACCGCTTCCCCACAAGGTGGAACTTCTCCTGCCGCGGCCGCACCCACTCGATCTCCGCGGCGGACAGAGAGGCGTCCTCCTCCAGCATCATCCGCACCTCCTGGCCGTCCCACTCGGGCACCGCGGCGGCGGCGTACAGCTCGACGGACCACCAGGTGTCGGCCAGGATCATCCGGTCGCCGCGGACCGGGATGACCTCCTGGCGGTCCCACAGGCCCACCACCGGCCCCGCGCCGTGGCCGTGGTCGCCCACGGGATGGGAGTAGACCGCCCCCATGATCCCCTCGGCGCGCATCGCCGCCAGCGCAGCCGTCAATGCCTCGTTGCCGGTGCGGCCCGGACGCAGCTCGGCCATGACGATGTCCTGGAGCCGGTTGCCCGCCGCCAGCGCCCGTTTCAAACCCGGCGGCGCGTCTGTCTCGTCCGGCCGCAGCACGTAGCCCATGTGCTGGGTGTCGGTGGCCAGCCCCGCGGCGGTGAGGCCCAGGTCCACATGGATCACGTCGCCCGTCTCGATGACGGTCTCCGTGTCGTCGGGGGGCTTGAATCCGCCGCCCATTCCGCGCCGCTGCACGTCCACCGTGGGGTGGAACCAGACACCGCAGCCGAGGCGGGCCGCTTCTTGCCGCAGCCACCACACCACGTCGGTGGTGGTGGTCCGACCGGGCGTGATCACCTCAGCCGAGAAGGCCCGCCCGATCAGGTGGTGCGCGACACCCATCAGCGTCCGGTAGAAGGGGAGCATCTCTGGCAGGCGCAGGGAGAGGTACTCCACCGCCAGGTTGTCGTTCCGGACCAGGCGGGCAGCCCAGGACGGCCCGAGCGCTGCCTCGAGCAGCTCGCGGTCGCCGGCGGACAGGCCGTCCGCCAGCGCCGTGCCCGTGGAGATGTTCACCGCGATGGCCGCCGGCTGCCGTTCCTCCACCAGCCGCCGTAGGAGTGCCCAGGAGAGCCGTTCGCGGGGCGCCTGTTTGGCCAGTTCCGGATCGCGGTACGGCTGGTACAGTCCGCCGCTGGCGCTGCCGCCGATCACCCGCCGCTCCACACCGGCCTCACCGCGGTCGCAGAAGACGAGGATGGAACGCCGGTGCGCCGACAGCTCGGTGGGCGCCACCAGCGAGAAGAACACCGGGTCCTCGTTGTACTCGCTGGCGACCACGAGCCACATGGGCACGCCCGCTCGGCGCATGACCGCCGGCAGGTTCCGTTCCAGGCGGAGCCGCAACCACTCCTGGCGGAGGGCCGCCTGCTCGCGGAGCGTCGGCATGGCCGTGGCCGGATCGGCGGCGCCGGTGATGGAGGCGCCGGTTTCGGCGACGATCACAATGCCAAGAACACCCAGGGCCAGGACGGCCCCGACGACGACGGCAAAGGGTCGGCTCACGGAATTTCTCCTCACGATGGGCTGTCGACGGGTCACTTGAGCGGCGGCTCCACGGCCAGCACCGCAACGTTGCCGGCATAATCCATGGCCCGCACCAGAAGCTGCCGCACCTCGGCGGCCAGCGCCGACACGACCAGCTTCGACCGTTCCACCGTCTGGTCGCAGATGCCATCCTCGGGGAAGAGCGGTTCCCAGCGCCGTCCGCCGTCCGCCGAATACTCCAGCGCGTGGATGGGGCTGCGCTCGTCGGCCGCCTCGATCCGGACCTCCAGTCCCTGGGCGGTCCGGCCCGATTCCAGCGCCCGGAGCCGCGGCGGCCGCGTGTCCACGGTAACCACCGGGCTCACCAGCGTGTCGGTACCGGCCTCGCCCGGCGGATTGGCCGGGGCGTCCGAAACGGTCACCCGGAACAGGTAGTCGCCGTCGGCCAGCACGTCCGGGTCGATGTTGAGGAACTGCTCCCGCATCCCGGCGGCCAGGCGGGTCCAGGCCGTGGCGCCCACGGAACGCATGTCCACGGCGTATTCCCGCAGGTCGCCGTTGGGGTCTTCGTCGGTCCAGCTCAGCGACACCTGGCCGGTCTTGAAGACTTTGGGCAGTTGCATGGCGCCGCTCATCCGGGTCAGCGCCGCCAGGATGTGGGGCGGCAGCTCCAGCGTGGACGCGGCGCCGTAGTCGGGCGGTTCGCCCGGCTGCATCATGGGCGGCTGCTTCTGGAAGACCACACCCGGCGGATTCACCGCCACGGCCAGCAGCCGGGGCGCCTGGTTCCGCTGGGCGTAGCTCACCGCCAGGCGCTCCACCCACAGCCCCGCCAGGCCGGGTGCCTTCCCGCCGCCGGCGGTCAGGGTGACCCGTACCTGGAAATAGCGCGCCGGCGGGGCGCCGATGACATAGACGGCATCGCCGCCCGACAGCGCCTGCCAGTCGGTCCACGTGGCGTCGGGCCGGGCGGTGTTGCCGCAGCGGAACGCGTACTCGCCACGCACCCCTTCGGGCAGCGGCGCCGTCACGGTTCGGAGCACGCCGAACCGGGCGACGGTGCCCGCATCGGCCACATCGGACACCCACTCGCCGGCGCCCGCCGCCTCGGCGCCCAGCCGATACACCCGGCCCTGGTTCGACGTGAACACCAGGATGCCGTCGGCGCCCGGGAGCAGCGCGGTCACCTGCTCCTGACCCGACTCGGCCAGCACCAGCCGCGACCGGTCGGGCTGCCGGGCCAGCAGCCGCCCCCGGGTGCCGGTGCCCAGAATCACCGTGCCGTCCGGCTGCAGCGCGAAAGCGAACGCCTTGTCCTCCTCGGACCGCCAGATCGGCACCGCGCCGCCGGTTTTGTCCAAACGGTAGACGGCCGCCACGTCGGCTGACGCAGTCGCCGCCGTGCCGATGGCGGCGGCCATCGCGTCGGTCTTGGTCCGCTTGGCCTTGGGCGTCTCGTCCCGTTGGAACACCGACACCACCACGTCGGCCGCGACCGCTTCGGCGGCCCCGGTGGTTTTCGTCTCGCCGTCTGCCGACTCCTTGCCATAGGCCAGCGCGTACACCACCCCGTAGCGATCCACGGCGATCTGGCGGATCTCGGCCAGCGGGGCGTCGAACAGCGACACCGCTCGGCCGTCGGTGCCGATGCGCAGCAGATAGCCCGCCGGCGCCGTGCCCGCCAGAAACTGCCCGTCGGCCTCCGTCACCAGGCTCAGTACGTGGGTCTGGTCCGAGTCGAACACCACGGCGGGCTCACCCTCGCCCACGCGGTAGATGCGCCCCTCCACGCCGGTGCCGGCGTAGAGCGCGCCGTCGCGGCCCAGGGCCAGCGCCCAGACATACTTGCACTTGAGCTCGGCCAGCACCGCGCTCTTGCCGTCGCGGCCCACGCGGTATATCCGGCCGCCGGGGCTGCCCGCGACGTACAGCGTGCCGTCGGGCCCGGCCGCCAGCGCGAAGATGTCGGGCTCTTCGGCGTCGAACACCTCGGTCACGCCGCCCTGGGGCTGGAGCTTGAAGACCTTGCCGTCATGCCCTGTGCCGAAATAGACCGTCCCGGACGCATCGCGCACCGCCGACAGGATGTACGGCTGACCCGAATCACCCAGCTCGCGCAAGCCGGGGGCGGGCACCAGCCGCCCGTCGTCGGTGACCGCCAGGCCCTTGACCTTGCCTGCGCTGAAATCCTCATACGAATCCAGCTCGTACCAGCTGGGCCGGACCGCCTGCGCCGCCGCCGGCAGCGCCGCCAGGACCAGCAGCGCGACGACCAAGGTGCGCGCGGCGCGGGACCTTCGATTATTCGGGACGGATATCCAATTGGAAGTTCTGGGCGCCGGTGATGACATAGTTCTGGTCTCCAAGGCTTTTCTCCAAAAAATGGATGTACCGCAACGGCACGCTGGCTCCCTGGGTGCGGGAGCCGCTGAAGATGTCGAGCCAGGACGCCGGCAGGGCCGGGAACGAGTGGCCGCGGGAGAAGATCCCGTCGCCCTTCCGGTACAGCTTGACGTAGACGGTGGCGTTCTGGCGCAAGTTCCGGAGCGCCCCCACGAGCTGCCGGGCCGTGGACACGGTGAACAGGCCTGGCTCCAGCTGGCGGTCCAGCTGGGTCAGCGTCGCCCCGTCACCGACGAACACCTGCACCGGGCCGGCAGGCAGGTCCGCCGGCAGGTGCAGCGGGAAGCCCATGGCGGTCATCCGCCCGTCCTGCTGTTGGAGGTTGATTTTCAGGTTGACGGTTTCGCCCGCCCGGACCTCCGCCCGATCCACCTGCACCGAATCGATCCGGGCAGCGCTCAGCTCGTCGCGGATGACGGCCTTGACGCGGACACCAGCCACGTCGAGATCCTTGTACCCGGAGCTGAAGATGTACTGCAGCGGCACCGCCACGAACAGCGCCGCCTGCTGGGCCGCGGTGAGCGGGCTCGAAATGACGTTGCGGATCGGAATCGTCTCGCCGCCGGTCAGGGTGATCTCCGCGGTGATGTCGATGGTGGCGGCGCCGATGGCCCGCTCTTCGGCCTGCAAGAAATTGAACAGGGCGTAGTTGACCAGGAACGGCGTCAGGAACGGGTCGCGCACCACCTCGATCGCAAACGCCGCGGGCGGCTTGCGCGGCGTCTCGACGGTGACCGCGACCGGGATCAAGTCCGGCCGGGCACCGAGCCGACCCATGACCCCGAGGAGGCGGTCTTGGAGCACGGCGCCCACCGGCTGGCCGGTGGTGAAGAATTTGAACGAGTTGTTCAGGTTGCGGACGACGGCGAGAATCTCGGAATCGTGCAGCGGCATGGCGGTCCGCCCCGCCTGCAGGAACGGATGGCCGAAGGCATACACGGTCTCGCCGTCCACCTCGGTCACGGTGCCGCCGGCGCCCATGCCGATGTCGCCCCGCACCAGGGTGACCACGGCCCCCGCCCCGGGCGCCAGGGGCGGGGATCCCGCCGCGGCGCCGCCGGTGGCGCCGGCGGAGGCACCGCCCAGCACCGGCACGAAACCGAGGTCGCGGAAGACGTCCCGAAACTGCTCCAGCACCGCCGGCGTGCAGCCGGACAGCATGAGCGGCGTCCCGATGGGCCGCAGCGCGGCCGCCTCACCGCCGCCGAGGGGCGGCGGCAGCGCCAACGCCGTGCGCATGTCCGGACTGGCCATGCGATCCAGCATCGTCCCCACATCCAGGACGCCGCCCGGACCTCCGGCGGCGACCGGGCCCGGCTCGGTGCCGAACAGCGCCCGCATCTGCTCGAACGGCGTGACGCCGGCGACCGGGTCGGTGGTGTACGGGAACGAGTACGCCAGCGCCCCCATGAGCTTGCCGTCGATGTAAACCGGCGAGCCGCTCATGCCGGAGAACGGGCCCGTCCGCTCGATCTCGGCGCCGCTCAGCCGGATGAGCACCACGTCGTAGCCGGAGATCGACTTCTCCAGCACCCCCAGCACCTCCGCCGGGAATTCCACGACCTGGCGGCCCTCGAGACAGGTGCGGACGGTGGCGCTCTGGCCCCGTTTGACCTGGGCCAGGGGATACACCTCCGCCGCGGCGGCCGGACCGGCCAAGGCGGCGATCGTTGCGATGGCGAACCAGACGCGCAGCTTGTTCATCGTGTTCCTTTCCGGATTGTTCCCCGGGATGCCCCGCCGGCGGCGTCCCGTCAGCGGATCTTCTGCAGCAGGATCACGGCCTGCGCCATGATCCCTTCCTCACGGCCGGTGAAGCCGAGCCCCTCGAACGTCTTGGCCTTGATGCCCACCCGGGCGGGGTCCACGCCGAGGCCCTCGGCCACACGCCCCGTCATACGGGGGATGTGCGGGGCGAGTTTCGGGCGTTCGGCCACAATGACGCCGTCCACGTTGACGATGGCCCAGCTCCACCGGGCCAGCAGATCGCGCATGTCCTCGAGGAACCGGATGCCCGGATAGCCGCGCCATCGCGCCTCGCCGGGCGGGTAGTGGCAGCCGATATCCCGCTGCCCCAGCGCGCCCAGGATGGCGTCGGTGATCGCGTGGGCCAGCGGGTCGGCGTCGGAGTGCCCCTCGAGCCCCGCGGGGTGGTCGATCTGGACGCAGCCCAGCCAGAGGGGGCGGCCCGGGACCAGGCGGTGCACGTCCATGCCGGTGCCGATCCGGAGTTCGCCCGGCGCGGCGGCCGGGCCGGCGCCGTCAACGGGATTTGCCATTTTTCTGCTCCGCGGCGGTCGGGCTCAGCACCCGGCCGATCTTGCCGAAGATCATCTTGCCGGCGGTGGTCTGGAGCAGGCTGGTCACCACGATCTCCACGTTGCGGCTGATCAGGGACCGCGCCTCGTCCACCACCACCATCGTGCCGTCGTCCAGGTAGGCCACCCCCTGGTTTTCTTCCTTCCCTTCCTTCAGGATGAACACCTTCATGGTCTCGCCGGGCAGAACCACCGGCTTGAGGGCGTTGGCCAGCTCGTTGATGTTCAGCACGCTGACGCCCCGCAGCTGGGCCACCTTGTTCAGGTTGAAGTCGTTGGTAATGATCTTCCCCTCCATCTCGCGGGCCAGCTCGATGAGCTTGAGGTCCACTTCCTTTACTTCGGGAAAGTCCTTCTCGACGATCTGTACGTTGACCCCCACCGTCTTCTGAATGCGCTGCAGGATATCCAACCCGCGGCGGCCGCGGTTGCGCTTGATGGAGTCCGATGAATCGGCGATCATCTGCAGCTCGTGCAGGACAAACTGCGGCAGCACCAGCACGCCGTCGAGGAAGCCGGTCTCGCAGATGTCGGCGATGCGGCCGTCGATGATCACCGAAGTGTCGATGATCTTGGGGCAGACCAGCGGCGACCTGTCGGCGGTGAACAGCCCCTCAAACACTTTCGCGTTCAGGAGATTGCCCTTGTCGGCGCCCACAATGAGGCCCACATAGGCCATGAGCATGATGATCAGCACCTGGAGGAAGGTGCCGGCCGAGGCGGGGATGGCGGTCATCCGGCTGAGCACCAGCGAGATGAGCGTCGCGCCGATGATGCCGGTGATGGAGCCGATCAGCGCGCCGATCAGCGTCCGGAGACTCAGCCGGCGGATCCGGATCTCGAACAGGATGATGGCCAGCGCCAGCACGCCCCCCGCGATCAGATTGGCGGGCAGGTTGCTCCCGAACGGCCGGAGGGCGAAGGAGGCATAGACGAGCAGACAGCAGAAGATGACGCGGATGAACCAGATATCCATGGGATGAATCCTCCGAAAGAAAAAAATATGAACCGGTATGATGAGTCGTCTGTTATCAAATAACCGTGGAGGCGGTCCGGCCGAAAATTGAACACATTATAACAGAGTCGCCGAATCTGCCCGCGGGGTAAAACGCTTGCGGGCGCCGCCGGGACCTGTGATACACTTTGGATGCAAAGCCGGCGCTCCCGATTCGCCCGAGACGTCCGGCCCGCCGACCTGTGCGGCGCCGCCACCGGTTTCGTATCCGCCGGCCCGCACGGGAGAATCTGCCAGGCAGGCTTCCGTGACCACCGGCATTGTTCAGGATTCCTCCAGCCAGCGTCTGCTCTTCGTGGACATCGTCCGGGCCTATGCCTGCGTGATGATGGTGTTCGGCCACACGTTCAACGATCTGCTGAGCGAGTCCATCCGTCGCACCACCCTGTTCGCCGAATGGCAGCATTTCCGCGGCCTGACTGCGCCGACGTTCCTGTTTGTGAGCGGGTTCGCCTTCTACGTGGCCACCACCCGCTACTGGGACGACTACCTGCGCTGGTCGCCGCGCCTCTGGCGGCGCCTCCGCCGCGTGGCGCTGCTCCTGTTCATCGGCTACATGCTCCACCTGCCGTTCAGCAACCCGCTACAGATTTTCACGATGCCGCTGACCGCCACCCAGTGGCTCTCCTGGATGAACGTGGATATCCTGCAATGCGTCGCCGCCAACCTGCTGAGTCTGCACATCCTCATCGCCCTGCTCCGCAGCCGCCGGCGGTTCTTCACCTACATCGGGATTGCCATGCCGCTCCTCTTCCTGCTCAGCCCGCTGATCTGGTTCCTCAACGGCCAGGTGGTGTCACCGCAGTTGTGGAACTTCTACATCGGCGGTAATTTCAACTCGTACTTTCCCATGGTGCCGTGGGTGGGCTTCATGTACGGCGGCTTCCTGGCCGCCCACTGGCACCAGTCCCGCTTCAGGGCGCGCGACGACTGGCACGGTTCCTTCTTCCTGGCGGGGCTCGCCGTGCTGGCGATCGGGCTGCCGATTTACTGGCTGTTCCTCAGGCTGCCGCCCGAGCTGAAGTTCGGGACGCTGGCCGCCCACAGCCTGTGGCTCCGGCTGGGCTGCGTCATGCTCATCTTCACCGGCATCTCGGCGCTGGCACGCAAGGTCCGGTCGGTCCCCTGGATCATCCGGCTGGTGGGCTCGGAAACGCTGACGATCTACTGGCTGCACCTGCTCATCATCTACGGCTCGGCGTGGAATATCGGGCTGGTGCGCCGGTTCGGGCAATCCCTCAGCCTGTTGGAGGCGTTTGCTGTCTTCGTGCCCATGTTTCTGACGCTGGTGCTGCTGGTCGTGGTCAAGGACAAGGCACTGCACTGGTGGCGCGCCCGCCGGCCATCACCCGCGGCCGCCGACTGACCGCCGGACCTCAGCTCGGATCGTCCGGAATTTCCGTCGTCGCCCCACCCCCTTCCTCTCTCTCCATGGCCGCGATCGCGGCGCGGGCCAGTTCGTCGCAGCGGGCATTCTCCGGATGGGAGGCGACCGGATCGTCATGGTGGGCCGGGATCCAGCGCCACATCACCGCATGGCGGCCGGCCAGACGATGCAGTTCCTCCCAGAGCGTGCGGTTGGCCACGGTACCGCCCGGCCGGCGCCACCCCTTCCGAATCCAGTTGGGCAGCCACTCGGTCATCCCCTGCACGAGGTAGCGGCTGTCGGAGAACAGCGTGACCCGGCTGGGGGCGCGAAGCTGCCGGAGCGCCTGAATGGCGGCGGTCAGCTCCATGATGTTGTTCGTGGTGTGGCGCGCGGCGCCGCTGATCTCCTTGCGATGCTCGCCGGACTGGAGCACGGCCGCCCAGCCACCCGGCCCGGGGTTGCCGCTGCAGGCGCCGTCGGTGTAGATCGTGACCGCGTGCTTAAAGGGCGATGTCACCGTCGTGCTCTTTGTCCATCTCGATGAAGGCGTATGCGGAATGGTTGTGGATGCTCTCGAAGTTCTCGGCTTCCACCGTGAACCAGGCGATCCGCGGGTCTTCGCGCAGTTTGAGGGCGACGTTGCGGACCAGGTCTTCGACGAACACCGGGTTCTCGTAGGCGCGCTCGGTGACGTGCTTCTCGTCCTCGCGCTTGAGCAAGGCATAGAGTTCGGAGCTGCCGCAGGATTCCACGAGTCCGATCAGCTCCTCCAGCCAGATGAAATCGCGGCTCCGCACCTGCACGGTGACCAGCGAGCGCTGGTTGTGGGCGCCGTAGCGGCTGATTTCCTTGGAGCATGGGCACAGGCTGGTCAGGGGCACCCGCACGCCCAGGATGAAATCCAGCTCGGCGCCCAGCGTGCCGAGAAAGAAGCACTGGTAGTCCATCAGCGAGCGGGCCCGACTGGCCGGCGCCTCCTTCTCGATGAAGTAAGGGAACTCGATTTCGATGTGGGCGGTCTCGGCCTCAAGACGGTCGCGCATCGCTTGCAGCAGCTCGGGCATCTTGTGCACGGTCATCTCGCCGCGGTATTCGTTGAGGATCTCGATGAACCGCGACATGTGGGTGCCCTTGAAGTGGTGAGGCAGGTCCACGTACATGTTGATGGCGGCCACCGTCGACTGGGTTTCCCGAGCGCGGTCCAAAACGATGATGGGGTAGGTCACTCCCTTGACCCCGACCTTCTTGATATCGAGTTTGCGGTGATCGCGCATCCGCTGCACATCAATCATGACGTTTCGCCTCCGCGGCCAGTCAAGCCGGGTATTGTAATCCTTCACCCGGCGGATGGCCACCAGAAAAACTGAGCCCGCCGGAGCAGGCGGCCGCTTCGCTGCCGACCGCGATGGATGCGGCGGCGGCGGTTCAGGATTCGTCGGGACGGGGGGATGGCGGGCTCAGACCCGCGACCGTTTGAGCGTGTCCAGCACCTTCCGGTGACGGTCCAGTGACAGGTCGCGCAGACGCTGGAACTTGTCGAAGGGAATCAGGTTGTCGAATTCCACCGCCGTGCCGCCGGCGGCGTTGTAGATCACCCGGCCGCCGAAGGTGTCCTCGAATCCGGCCAGCGGGTCGCGCAGGGTTACCTCGGCGCGGGTGAACACCGGCACCGACTTGTGGGTCTTGATGAAGGTGCCGCCGGGGCTGACCGGCGTCGCCCGGGTGTGCTCGACGCCCTGACGCAGTGCAGCCTCGCATTCCATGTTCAGCGGCAGGCGGACAAAGCGGCGGCGGAAACCCTGCACCTTGGTCAGGGTGAATTCCAGGTTCTGGATGTTCTCCGGGCTGATGGCCTGGACGAATTCACAACCCGGGAAAAGCAGGCTGCGGTCCTTGACTACCTTGAAGAAGAGCGGCTCGGCGAAGATGATCACCGGCGCGCCCATGTTGGCCCGGGTCAGCTTGTGGCGGACAATGGCCGAGATGACGTCGAAATCGTTGAAGGAGACGTAACAGATGAAGGCACCCACCCCGCCCTCATCCTGACCCAGGTACCCCTCGAGGAGTTCCAGGTCCTGGATCTGGAGGGTGGCGTAGTTGCGCATGGTGGAGCTGATTCGCTGCCCCACGGTGTAGTCGCGGGAGAAAATCACCCAGACCAGGTCGCTGACCTTGCCGCTGGAGGGGAAGTAGCGCGGCATGTCGAGCGTCTCCAGCTTGGCGATGAGCGAGCGGATGAAATCGTCGAACTTCCCCTTGATGCCGTGGTACCACTCCTTGGGCAGGTTGCTTTGGGGCTGGATCAGCGACCAGCTCAGGCGGCCGGTGAGTTCCTGGTTCAGAATGGAGTGATGGTTCTCCCAGTGAAAGCTCAGGCCGAACTCGATGGCCTGCTGGAAGGCGATCTGGAGGAAGAGGTCGCGGAACGACTCGTTGGCGAAGCGGACGATCACGTCCTCCTCGAAGGTGATCCGGGCGTCGGTCTTGTGGAGCATGCACTCCCGATAGTCGCCGATCTCGGCGAAGAACGAGCGCAGGGTGCGCAGCAGCGAGGCGAAGGCGGGCCGGGCGTTGTCATAGTAGCTGTTGAGCCGGAGGCCCATCATGGACAGTTTCTTGTAGCGGATGTAGTTGATCTTCTGCCGGTCCACCGGGTAGTCGAGCTCCTTGAGCGCCGCCAGACAGCGGGTGGCGGTGATGGCGTCGCCGAGGAAGGTCTCATCGTACAGGTATTTCATCAAGGAGGGGAGGTCAACGATGTCCTCGATGATGGAGACATCCACCTGGTGGCCGTTTTTCTTCAGATGGTGGATCTGGTCGATCCCGGACAGGACCCGGCCCTGCAGGATCTCCATCCGGGCCTGTTCCACGCAATAGGTCAACCGAGTCAGGTCAAACATGATAACCACCCTTTCCTACATCACGCGACCTTATCATATGCACATCTCCGGGTCAAAGTATGACCTGTATCACAATTTCGTGAAATAATTGTCAAATCATCGGAAACACGGGAATTGGGCGAGGTTGGATGGTTCACAGGTTCGCAGGTTCACAGGTTCGCAGGTTCGCAGGTTCGCAGGTTCGCAGGTCCACAAGTTACCGGTTCGCGGGTTCGCAGACGTTTGATTGTTGATCGTTCGTTCTGCTCGTCTAACTTCTCTCGTCTACACTTTCTCGTCTCCCGTTTCCCATTTACCATCTCCCGTTTCCCGTCTCTCGTTTCCCGATTCCCATTTTCTGTCTCCCGTTTCCCGATTCACCCTTCCACCGTAATCGCCTGCCTCCTATCTTCCGAGTACTGTCCCTCTTGACATCCTCCTCCTGCGGCGGTATAGTGCGCCTTCGGTCCTGCTGGGAGGTCGTCCAATGGTAGGACTGCGGACTCTGGATCCGCCTATCGGGGTTCGAATCCCTGCCTCCCAGCCAAATTTTCAGCCGCCGGCTTCCACCGGCGGCGTTTTTTTTCAGCATCTCGGGATTTTTTTCGGTGAAATCAGGGCATCCAGCTTTTCACTCTAGACTTTCCCATCCCGGCTACGAACCGCAACGGCTGACTCCTCTCCGTCGTTCGCCGCATCTCAACGGCGACAGAACCCGCAAGCTGCCGGCGACCGGCAACCTGCGGGCTTGCGCGCCGGGCGGAATCGGATGACAGACGAAGCCGTCTTGCCCCGTCCCGAGACAATGGAGGAGGTCATGGCAGAAAAAATTCTGATCTACGGCGGGACAGGCGGCATCGGCTCCGCGACGGCCCGCACCCTGAAAGCGCGTGGGTACGACTTGCACCTCGTAGGCCGCGACCGCACCCGTCTGGAGGCACTGGCGGCGGTACTCGGCGCCGGCACCACGGCGGGCGATGTCACCGACACCGGGCTCTTCGCCCGGGCAGCGGCCGACGCCGGCGACGTTCTGGCGGGTCTTGTGTACGCCGTGGGCACCATCACGCTGCGCAACCTGTCGCGCCTCACCGAGACCGATTTTCTGAACGATTTCAGAATCAACGCGGCGGGGGCGGCCCTGGCAGTGCAGGCGGCATTGCCGGCGCTCCGCAAAGGCGGCGAACCGTCGTCTGTGGTGCTGTTTTCCAGTGTGGCGGCCCGGCAAGGATTTTCCCTTCATGCCTCAGTGGGCATGGCCAAGGCGGCGGTTGCGGGCCTGACCCTGTCGCTCGCCGCGGAACTGGCGCCTCAGGTCCGCGTCAACGCCATTGCTCCCTCGTTGACCCGGACGCCCCTCGCCGCCGGTATTCTGGCCAACGAGCAGACCGCAACCGCCATCGCCAACCTGCACCCCCTGCCCCGGTTGGGTGACGCCGCGGAGGTCGCCGCCTTGGCCGCATTTCTGATTTCACCGGAAGCCGGCTGGATCACCGGCCAGGTCATCGGCGTCGACGGCGGGCGCTCCACCCTGCGGGTCAGGAGTTGAGCGGCTGAAGCATTCCGCGATCACGAGACTCCGCGACCATGGGCGGCTCCGGATGGAACGGCGTGAAGAAGTGTGACGGCATGACGGTCTGGAGTGCGGCGGCATGACGCCGCTCTGGATGGGCGCGGGACGCGCAAGGCAACATCGCGGAGTGCGGTGACGCGCGCAAAGCACAATCTCGACGCCCGCGTCCCGCGGGAATCCAAAGCGCCGTCCTGTCCGCGCACTCCAAACAGGCGGGACGCCTGCGCCACCCGGATCAGCGGACTACCTGTTCCTCGCCGTTGGACTGCCAGTAACGGTCGATGACCGGCCGGAGCGCGGCGCGAACATCGTCCAGCGTGCGCGCGTGGTTGCGGCCCCACCAGGCCGGCCAGTCGGCCACCCGAAACATCCGCCCGACGCGGGGCGGGTGGGCGCCCGCCTCGAACGGGGACCGATAACCGCGCGGGGTGATGATGGCGTAGAGCAGGTTTTCGCAGGTTTGGCCCAGGGGCTGAGCCACGGTGCCCGCAACCGGGTCAGACGCGGCCGCGGGACACGGCGTTCCGGGCGCCTGGCCATACTCCCGCAGCTTCGTTTCCCAAAGCACCGGGCGCTCGTCCCCCAGGTGGGCAATGAGCACCGGCACCGCGTCCATCCCCACGGCACCGATCCGGTTCACCAGATCCAGGCGGTCCACCGGCGGCAGCGCCGGATCGGCCAGGCGGGTCAGGAGTTCCGGCCCTTCGGTCCAGCGCACACACCCCCAGGCATCGACCGCGAGCTGATGCTCCGTCACGGCGGACGGATCACCGGGGCGTTTGGATCGCCCCCGGGCCGCCTCCATTCTCCCCAGCAGCCAGGCGGGACCGGGACACGCCAGGCCGCCCTGGATGTACGCCACAATCTGACCGCCGCCGGCCAGGTCCACGTACACGGCGTCGGCCGCGCGATCGGGGTCGATGAGGTGCTGCCAGGGGACGCGCGATTCCCGCCCCAGCATCACCACCTGACGGTCCGTCTGCTGTGATGGTGACATCACCGGTTGGCTGCCTCCCTGCCCGAATGCCCGCGTGGCCGTCCCGCCGGCCACCAGCATGACCACCCAAGCGGCGCCGGCCATCCACCGACCCGTTGTGCGGATGCACTCTGCCGCCCGACCCGTGATCGCCGAATGGATGGAGTTCGCCATAGCCCCTCGCCGATCATGCCGAATGCGCCTGGATGCCCACAACCCGATTATAACAAACTCGATGGTCAGAAGGTGGCGCCGCGAGTTCGGCCCGATCGACCGGCTGTCACCAAATCATTCGCGAGGTCCATCCCAGACAACCGGGGGCAAACGATCCATTGACACCTCCGGTGAAGATTGTCAGAATTGGAGCGGCGGGGCGCAGTCACACCCCCACACGGCCGGTGCCCCAATCCGCACGCGGAGGAACCCGTATGATGCATCGGACCCGTCACCTGCCGCCTATCCTGTTGGCCGTGCTGCTGGGCGGCCTGACGACAACGGGCCCGGCTGCCGGCGGCGATCCCGTTCCCTCCCGGCTGATCCAGGTCTCGCGGCAACCCATCGACTCGGTGACGGACCTGGCCGCGCTCGGCCTGGGCTCGGCCAACAAGCCGAACGGCCGCATCTACCGCCTGCGCGAAACCCCCGATGGGACCCACCCCATCCAGGTGCCGCGGCTGTGGGGCGGACTGGAACTGGGAATCGTCGACCCCATTGAGTCCGGCTTCGCCGTGCTGTACCGCGCGCCGGTCATGTCCGGGCCCCAGAGCCGGGAAACGCAGGTGGTCCTATTCGACGCTGAGGGCCGTCCGACGCGCGAGCTGGACCTGACGCCGCTGCTGTCCAGTCCCGACCACCTGGAGGTCCAGGACTTCCGGTACCACGGCGGGCGGATCTACTTCAACGAAGCCTGCCAGTCCTACTCCCGGGAGGCCGGCGGCCGGTGCTCGGCCCTGGTCTGCGTCGATCTCGACACCGGACGGGTGCTGTGGCGGACGGCGCCGCTCGTTTCAAACAACATCTTTATCATCGACCGGAACCGGGTGTTCTGCGGCTACGGCTTCACCGCCGAGCCGGATTTCCTGTTCATCCTTGATGCCGACACGGGGCGCGTGCTCAGCCGGACCCCCATCGACAGCGCCCACGACTACATGGAGTTCCAGGACGGACACCTCCTGGTGACAACCTATCGAAGCCTCTACCGGTTCCGCATCGACCCGGCGGTGTTCGGGGAACCGGCGAACCGATAGGCGGCAGTCCGAGCGGGCGGTTAGACCTTTTGTCGACTGGCCGCATCCAATTCAGCGCGGCGGCACCAGCCGCCGCCAATCCGTACCGGCCCGGGGCCGGACGCACAATGTGAGGTGGGTATGTTCGGAATCGATCCCCTGTACTGGATGCTCATGCTCCCCGTGATGCTGCTGTCGTTCTTCGCCAGCTTCCGGGTCAAGAGCGCTTTCAAGAAATATTCGCAGGTCCGGACAGCCTTCGGGATCACCGGCGCCCAGGCTGCCCGTCAGATCCTGGACCGCAACGGTCTGGGTCACGTCGAGGTGGTGGAGACCCACGGCTTCCTTTCGGACCACTACGATCCGACGAAGAAGGTGGTCCGGCTCTCGCCCGAGGTGTACCGCAGCCCGTCGCTGGCCTCCGTCGGCATCGCCGCCCACGAAACCGGCCACGCCGTGCAGCATGCCAAGTCGTACGCGCCCCTCATGCTTCGGAACATGATGGTCCCCGTCGCCTCGATCGGCTCCAACTTCGCCTGGATCGCCATCATGGCGGGATTCGTCATCGGCCTGATGGGCCTGGTCAAGATCGGCATCCTGCTCTTCAGCGCCGTGGTGGTCTTCCAGCTCCTGACCCTGCCGGTGGAGTTCAACGCGTCCGCCAAGGCCAAGGAGATGCTCACCGGCTACGGGCTGGTCTCTACCGGCGAGCTGGCGGGCGTGAACAAGGTGCTCTCCGCGGCGGCCATGACCTACGTCGCGGCGGCCGCATCAGCCATCGTGACGCTGCTCTACTTCCTCCTGCGGGCCGGCCTCATCGGCGGCCGCGATGACTAGGGCGCCCGCGGCCGAACCCGTTCCTGCCGCCGACCTCCGCACCGTCCAATCGCGCGGGCGCGGCCGTCTGCGCCGTCCCATGTCCGGCCATGCCTGTTGAAGCGGCCGACGCCGGCGCCTTCTTCGAGCGGGCCCGCCTCGAGGCGGAGCGTTATGGCGAGGACGGCTGGGTCTTCCTGCGGGAGCTCGTGCAGAACGCCCGCGACGCCCGCGCCACCCGGATCGACTTCGAGACCGTCGCCGCCGGCGGTGACGAGCAACTCATTTGCCGGGACAACGGCGCCGGCATGTCGCCCGACGACGTGGACCGCTTCCTGCTCCGTCTGTACGCCTCCAGCAAGGAGGAGGCCCGGGACACGGTGGGCTTCTTCGGCGTCGGCTTCTGGTCGGTGCTGCTGTTCGAGCCGCGCGAGATCCGTGTCGTCACGCGCAACGGCGGGACGGTGTCAGCGTTCACCATCGATTGCATCGGCCGCCGGATCCGGCCGCTGCCGCCGCCGGCTGACCCGGTGCCGGGCACGATCATCACCCTGGTCCGGCCCGCGCCGGACGGAGCTGCCCCCGACGCGCTCGCTGTAACCGTCCGCGAGCAGCTCGACCGCTACGCCGGCTACGTCCGACCTCTACCGGGGATCCGGACCCTGGAACTGTTCTGCAACGGCGCCAGCGTCAACCGCGGCTTCGCGCTGCCCCACCGCCTGGGCCGCCGCTTCCGCACCCGCCGCTTCGACGGCGTGCTGGGCTTCGGCCCGGCGCCGTCGGTGCGGATCTACAAGGGCGGCATCCTGGTGCGCGAGACGGCGGGGCTCGACGAGGTGATTCCCTCCCGCCCCGTCCGCCTGCCCCGTTCCGGCTGGGGCTTGTTCCCCGTGGTAGCCATCAACATCGACGGGCTGCGCCTGCTGATGGACCGCCATACCATCTGCGAGGACCCGCTGCTCCACGAGGCGGTGCGCTACTGCGAGCGGGAGCTGCTGCGGATCCATCGGCGGCTGCTGAGCCGGCTGTTCCCGCTGGACTGGCGCAATGCCATGGCCAGCCTCTGGGCGCGCGGACGGACCCGCCTCGCGGGCGTCGCCGCCGGATTGGCGCTGGCGGTGGTCGCATTCGCCGCGCTGGTGTGGGCGGCGCCGCACCTCGCCCCCGGGCTGCCCGCTTGGGGCGGCGGCGATCTGCCGGGCCTACCGTCCACAGGCGGAGCGCCGCCGGCGGTGATGCGCACGGTGGACACGCTGTTTGCGAACTGGGGCGGCACCCGGACCGACCGCTCCGCCGACACTGGCCACCGCTGGGACTTCGAGTACCGCGGCCCCGACGGCCTGTTGTTCCAGGCGGGCGCGCTGGAGCGCTACGATCCGCGGCGTGGACCGGCGCCCGGCCCATTGCGGCTCGCCGGCCCTTATCCCGCCTTTGCCGACGACGCATCAGCGGGCCCGCCGGTGGCGGTCCGCCTCGGCGTGTCGGGGGGCGTCCCCCGCTTCGTCCTCCCGCTGCCGCCCGGTTACGTGCTGATTCCAGAAACACTCCGACTGGATGGCGCGCCCGTCGCGCCGGCGGGGCGGGACGCCTTCGGCGCGCCGGTCGTCGTGTTAACGCAAAGGGGTCATCTGGAATACCGCGCCCGGCCCGGCGCGGTTCCGTCCGCCGCACCCGATGAGCCGGAGCGGCCGGTCATCGACTGGCCGCCGGACGCCGCCGAAGCCTTGCAGCAGGTCGAAGGGCTGAATCCCGGAGACCGCGTGGAGCGCCTGGCCGCCTGGACGGCCGGCCGCCTGCGCTACTCCCGCGACCCGGCAACCGCCGCCGACCTGGCGGGCGGAACCGGCGAGTGGCTGGGGCGGGCGCTCCGCACCGGCGCCGGCGATTGCGACGTAATCAACGGCGCGCTCGTGCTGATGCTCCAGGGCGCCGGCGTGCCCGCCCATCTCCACGTGGGGCTGGTGGGCGAAGGGGGGGCGGCCCGGTCCGAGCTCCACGCCTGGGCCGCCTACTGGCACGACGGTTGGCGCACGCTGGACCTGACCCGACCCGACCCGTCCGCCCTGGGCGCCCCGCCGCCGCTGTGGGCCCCGGCGGTCGCGGCCCGGCCGCCGGCGACGGCCGCCGAGGCGGTGACGAAGCCATCACTCCCATTTCAGTTTTATCTCCTCGTCGGCGCGGCCGCCCTGGCTGCGGTCGGCCTGCTGGGCGCGCTCTGGCGTCGGCTGATCCGGCCGCGGCTGGACGAACCGCAGTTCGTCCGAGACATCTTCGAGCATTACTTCGCCTTCGGCTCCGGCCGCGACCCGCTGCGGCTGCGCTGCCGGCCGGTGCTGCCGACGCTCGGCGGGCGCCGTCTCAGCCTGCACCAGGCCCAGCGGCTGGCGGACCGGGGCCGGCTGCTGGGCGCCCGGCCGGGCTGCCCGCTGCTGCCGGGGCTGAACCGGCGCCGCGACACGCTGGACCACGCGGCTCCGGTGGTCGAGCTGCTGGAGCCATACCTGCCTCCCGTGACCTGGCTCGAGGATGTGGCGGGGATCCTGGCGGCTCCGCCGCTGCCGCCGGTGCTGCGGGAGGCGGAGGCGCTCATCCGCCGGCGGGACCCGTTGTTCCGGCTGCACCTTCTGCCCGGCTCGACGGACTTCCGCGAGGTGTACCTCCCGTTTCGCGCCGCGGCAGCCGGCCGCCGCCACGTGGTGGTGGGCGACCAGCATCCGGTCGGCGCCGCGATGCTCGGAGACGGCGCGGCCGGAAACGGCGATGGCGCCCGGCGCGCCGCGGCGCGGGTGCTGGCCAGAACCACGTTCTACCTGGGCGAGGCGGCCCCCGAGGTCGCTGCCGGCCTTCCGGACAGGAGCGGGCGATGAACGGGAATCACCTGCAGCTGTCCATCGATCTGGAAGCCGAACTCCGCAAGATCACGCGGGAGCAGCACCTCAACCAGGTGCATTACCTGGTGCAGCTCGTGCGACACGCCCTGACGCACCGGCCGCGGACCATCGCCATCGCGAGCACCCGCCGCCGCCTGGAACTGGCGCAGGACGGCGACGCCTTCGACGACGGCGAGTGGCAGATCCTGAAACTGCTGTTGCTCCGGCGCGACGCGCCGCCGGATCTGGTGCAGGCGGCGCTGTCCCGCCTCGAGGAGTGTCACGGCGTCGCCGTGCTGTCGCTCTTCCACCTGTTTTCCGCCGTCGAGGTGGCCACGGCCGGCAAGCGCCTCGCACTGACCGACGGCGCGGTGCACCTCCACACAGGCCGGCGGTATCTGGACGGCTACCGCATCCGGCTGGCTCGCGACCAGCGGGATCTCGGCGCCGAGCGGCGCGAGCTGGAGTTCTTCTGCGCCGGCGCCGCCGCCGAGATCCGCTACAACGGCCGGCGCATCAACCGGCCGGTGAAGCTGGATGACGCCCTCCTGAAGGTGCCGTTCGCCTTTGACTTCGGACTGGGCGCCGTGGGCATCCCGGCGGCAGGGGACATGAGCCGCTTCACCTACTACAAGTGCGGCGTCCGCTTCGGGTACAAGCGGATCGCCGCCGCCGACGGCCGCCTCGTGGCCGGCGTCTGGGACGACGCCCGGCCCGGCTTCGAGCCGTACTTCGCCCGCTCCATCCGCACAGGCGAGTTCTGCTTGCGGGCGCACGGCGAGCTCCCGTACCGCGCCGCCGCCGCCCGCTTCGGCGAGCTGGACGACGCGCACCGCCGCCGCGTCAAGCAGGTGCTCTTCACCCTGCCCGCCGACGGGTGGCCGGTCCGGTACGGCGCCTTGCCCCTGTTCCACTCGGTGCGGCGGGAATTCGCCTTGAGCCTGCGGGACCTGGACGCGCTGCGCGAGCGGTACGAGGCGGTGCCGTTCGTGTCGGCGCCTGACCGGACACTGCCCGACGCCATCCCCTGCCTCTCCAGCGAGGACGTCCACTTCCTCCGCGCCCGCCTGGGCCGGCCCCTCAAATCGTGCCTGCGGCGGCCCCGCGGCCGCATCGCCCGGTTCTTCGGACGATGCGGATAACCGCCCGCGTGAAAGAACCTGTAGCCGATCGGCCGCGATCCCCGTACAATAAGCGTTCGGTCCTCCGGGACCGGCGGCGTTGACAATTCCAAACACGGAGAACGACATGATGCGCATCACCCGGACAGTCCTGCTCGCGGCGGCCTGCCTGACGCTGGCGCTCACGCCCGCTCTGGCCTGCACCAACTTCATCGTCACCAAGGGAGCCTCGGCCGACGGCTCCGTCATGATCACCTACTCGGCGGATTCGCACACCCTGTACGGCCAGCTCAACTTCATCCCCGGCGGCCGCCACATCGAGGGGTCGCTCATCGACATCATCGACGACGACTCGCAGAAGTACGTCGGCAAGATCCGGCAGGTGGCCGAGACGTTCACCGTGGTGGGGCTCATGAACGAGCATCAGGTGGCCATCGGCGAGACCACCTACGGCGGCCGCGAGGAGCTGGTGGACCCGAAGGGGGGCATCGACTACACCAGCCTGATGACCGTGGCGCTGCAGCGCGCCCGCACCGCCCGCGAGGCCGTTCAAATCATGGGCGAGCTGGTGGCGGAGTACGGCTACTTCAGCTCCGGCGAGACGTTTTCCATCAGCGATCCCCAGGAAGCCTGGATCATGGACATGATCGGTAAGGGGAAGGAGAACAAGGGCGCCGTCTGGGTGGCGCTCCGCGTGCCCGACGGCTATGTCTGCGCCCACGCCAACCAGGCGCGCATCCGGCAGTTTCCCCTCAACGACCCGGCGAACTGCCTCTACGCACCGGATGTCATCTCCTTCGCTCGGGAGAAGGGCTATTTCAAAGGGGAGGACAAGGACTTCAGCTTCGCCGACACGTACGCGCCGCTCGACTTCGGCGCCCTGCGTGCCTGCGAGGCGCGGGTATGGAGCTTCTTCCGCCGCGTGGCGCCGTCGCTGAACCTGCCCATCGACTACGTCAAGGGCATCCCGGGCGCCACCCCCCTACCCCTCTGGATCAAGCCCGACCGGAAGCTCTCCGTCCGCGACCTGATGGAGCTGATGCGCGACCACTTCGAGGGGACTGAATTCGACCTGTCGCTGGGCGTGGGCGCCGGCCCGTACAAGCTCCCCTACCGCTGGCGCCCCATGACCTTCGAGGTGGACGGCGTCAAGTACGTCAACGAGCGCGCGGTGGCCACCCAGCAGACCGGGTTCTCCTTCGTCGCGCAGTCCCGGTCCTGGCTTCCCGGCCCCATCGGCGGCATCTTCTGGTTCGGCGTGGACGACACCGCCAGCACGGTCTATACGCCGATGTATTGCGGCCTGCGCGCCGTGCCGACGAGTTTCGCGGCGGGCACCGGCGACTTCAACGCGTTCTCCTGGGACTCCGCGTTCTGGGTGTTCAACTTCGTCTCGAACTACACCTATTCCCGGTACTGCGACATGATCCGGGACGTCCAGGCTGTCCAGCGCGAGCTGGAGGGCGCTTTCATCGCCCAGGTGCCCGAAGTGGACAAGGCCGCGCTGGCGCTCCACCAGCAGTCGCCCGAGCTGGCCCGCGAGTACCTGACCCGGTACTCCGTGGACCAGGGCGAGATGGTGGTGCGGCGCTGGCGAAAGCTGGGCGAGTTCCTCATCTGGAAGTACCTGGACGGCAACGTCCGCGACTCTCAGGGCAACGTCACCCATCCCGGCTACCCAGCCGACTGGTACTGCCGCATCGCCGAGGAACGGGGCGAAGTGCTCAAGGTGCGGCCCCTGCCGGGCGAGAAGTCCTCGCACTGAGCCTGCTCCCACCGCCTGGCCGAGTGCGACGAACGCGGCCAGGCGACCGGCCGAGTTGGACGGTCCGGTTCCGCGGATATCAAAATCCTGCCGGAGCACGGGTGACGGCGACAATTCCTAACAGCGACAATCGAAGATGATCAGGGCCCGGATCAGGACGATCCGGGCTTTTTCGTCCCCTGGCTCAGCCCGTCGTCCTCGCCCAAGGCGGAGCTGCTTTGCTGCACTTGGGATGGCAGCTGAATCCCACACGAATCCCTGCCCCGCGGGCGCGCAGCGACGGCGATCGCCGTTTTCGAATCGGCCGGAAAGAATCTTCCCATCAAGACATCACGCGCCAGAGGGCGAGCCAGAAGGGGAGGGCCAGCAGGCAGCCGGCGTAGGCCACGAGCATGACGCCGCCGACCTTCTCTGCGTCGCCGCCGTAGCGGCGCACCTGCAGGATGAGGGCCACGGCGGGCGCGGCCGCCGCCTGGATTAGAAAAAACGACACCAGCAGCGGGTCGGTGCGGCCCAGGCCGGTCCACGCCAGCACGGTCGCCGTGAGGAGCGGCAGCAGCACGAGCTTGGCCAGCATCACCCGCGCCGCGTCGGGCAGGATCGCCCGCGGGCGGAACGGGATGCTCCCGAGCACGGCGCCGAGGATGAACGTGGCCACCGGCACCGCCGCCGTCCCCAGCAGGTGAACGCCCCGCTGCAGCACCTCGGGCACCAGCGCCTTCCCGCCGGACAGCGCCAGCGCGATGGCCGCGACGTTGGCCACGAGCGGCGGCGTGAGCAGCGCCCGCCACATGGGCACCCCCGGCTGTCCGCGGGTGGCGAGAAGCTTGCCCACACTCCAGAGCACGAGGCTGTTCCCCAAGATGAACAGGAAGCAGTAGAGGGCGAAACGGTCGAATTCATCCGGGAAGAGCGCCAGCCCTACCGGCAGAACCAAGTAGCCCGCATTCTGCATGCTGGCGAGCGCCAGCATGTTCCGCTTCATCGGCAGTTCGCGCGCGAACAGCGCCGCTCCCAGCGCCAGGCCCGCCACGGCCATGGCCACCGCCGCCAGCGGCAGTGTCCACCAATACGGAAGCTTGGCCGGATCCAGGTTGCGCAGCACGCTGTCGAAGGTGAGGCACGGCAGGAAGACCACCACCGTGGCGGTGGACAAAGCGTCGATGTGTGCCTGGGTGACGACGCGGCGGCGCACCAGCAAACCGGCGACGAGGATGATCAGAAAGATGTCCAGCACCGCCATGAAGGTGCCGCCGAAGGCCTGGAGAAATGTCTGCAGCATGGTGCCGGTCCTGACTCAGGAGCTCCGGGCTAGAGGCTCGAGACCGGAGGCTCGTGCCTGTTCCTGCTGTTCGTGCTCGTTATCGTCATCGTCATCGTAATCGTGATCGTGATTGAGCCGTTTAAATGTTCACAGGTTCACAGGTTCACAGGTTCTCAGGTTCTCAGGTTACAGGTCCAGAATCAGTTGATAGTTGATAGTTGATGGTTGATGGTTGATGGTTGATGGTTGATGGTTGATGGTTGATGGTTGATCCGTCTCCCGTCTCCCGTCTTCCATCTCTCATCTCCCATCTTCCATCTCCCGTCTTCCACCTCCCGTCTTCCATCTCCCGTCTTCCATCTCCCGTCTTCCGTCTCACATCTCCCGTTCCCGTCTCTCGATTCACCCACCCACCTATTCACCCATTCACCTATTCATCTATTCACCGTCTCCCCAATTGTCCCCCTCTCACTTCAGCACATCGAGATACTCGCGGTAGCGCAACCGGATCCGGATATAGTCGTCGTGGGACAGAAACAACCCGGTGGCGATGATCCGCAGCTCCGCCTCCTCCTTGGCGCAAATGGACCCGTTGGCGGCGGCGACGGCGAACAGCGTGTCGAGGATCTCCAGCTTGAGCGGCGCCTCGGCCGCCGCGTTGACCAGCCGGGTGTAGTACACGTTCTCGGAGCCGAAGTAGCGGTCGGCGTCCTGGTCCACCAGGGTCATGATGCGGCTCACGCGGTCTGCGTCCAGCGTGGTGCGCCGCCGGAGGATCTCCCGAATCTTCTCCCGCTCGGAGTCCTCGAGCTTCATGTCGCTGTACGCCACCCGCCACAACAGGCCGGCGAAGCCGGCGATGAGCTTCACCTCGGACTCCGGCAGGTCCGCCAGGCACCCTTCCAGGCGGCCGAACAGGCTGCCCCACTCGTAATCGCCGCGGACGCTCCGCTTCGCCTCGAGACCCATGATCTTGAGAAAGTTCATGCGCCGCCCTCCCCTGCCGCCGCCGGCGTGCGGGCGGCGATGAGCCCATCCATGCGCTCGCGGCCGGACCGCAGCCACGTCACCTCGACGAATCCGGCGGCCTCGAGGTCGCGGCGGTACTCGGCGAAGGTGTACGTGTCGCCCCCCGCCGTGCTCACCAGCATGTTGATGGCGAACTGCGCGCCGGCCGCCGGCTCGGTACGGCTCTCGTCCATGACGTGGTCGCGGACGAGCAGCGTGCCGCCGGGTTCGAGGGCGCGGCGGATCTTGGCGAACAGCGCCCGGTTCTCCTCGGGTGAGTTCTGATGGGTGATGGCCGAAAGCAGCGCCAGGTCGCAACCGCCGGGCAGTTCGTCGCACTCGAAGTTGCCCCCCACCAGGGTGACCCGGTCCAGCAGCCCCTCGGCACGGAGCCATTCCACCGCCATCATGGTCACCCGGGGCAGGTCGAACAGCACGCCGGTCAGCCGGGGATTCCGCCGCAGGAACGCCATGGTGTAGACGCCCGAACCGCCGCCCACGTCCAGGAGCCGGCGGTACAGCGTCAGGTCCAGCGCCGCGGCCACGTCGTCGGCCACACGGCGGCCGATGGCGTGCATGGCGCCGATGAAGGCGGCCAGCGCGTGGTCGTCCTTGTCGTCGGCGGTGTGCCGGGCGGGGCTCACCCCCGTACGGACCGTCTCGGTCAGGTGGCTCCAGGTCCGCCACATCACGGCGCTGTGCAGGGCCATGGCCCGCACCGGCGCCGGGTGCCGGTCCGAGAGCGCCGCCGCCGGCGCGGCGGTGCGGTAGCGGCCGTCCGCCTTCTCCAGCAGCCCATAGGTGACGAGGCAGTCGAGCACGCGGGTCAACGGCCGCTCCGCGGCGCCGATCGCCCGGGCCAGCGCCGGCGCATCCATGGAGGCGCCGTCGAGGCGGGTAAAGAGATCCAGCTCGGCGGCGGTGAGGATCACCCGGCTGCGCTGGAAACTCCGGATGTCGTCCAACACGTCGTAATCCGGCTTCATCGGCCTCCTCGTTCCGGACCAGCTCCCGGACCGGCTGCTCAGAACTTCTGCCGCGGGTACGGCGGATGTTTCGGCCAGGTCCGGGGCTCCGCTTCGATTTTCTTCAGAAGCACTTCGACGCCCTTCATGAGCTGGGCGTCGTAGCCGCGGGCCATCTCGGCGGGATCCAGGTCCACTTCGATGTCGGGGGTCACGCCGACGTTTTCCACCACCCAGTTGCCGTCGCGGTCGTAGATCCGGTAGTCGGGGGCCGTCAGGTAGCCGCCGTCCACCAGGTCGATGGTCATGGAAATGCCCACCAGTCCGCCCCAACTCCGGGTGCCGATGACGGGCCCCATCTTTTCCACCTGGAACTCATGGGGCAGCTCGTCGCCGCCCGAACCGGCCTGCCGGTTGGTCAGGCACACGAGGTGGGCCTGGGTCCAGACCGCCGGGGTCGCCGTGTCTTTGGAGTAGCGGCGGGTCCAGTAGGAGATCGCCCGCTTGCCCAGCCGCTGCAGGAAGATGTCCGGATCGAGGCCGCCGCCGTTGAAGCGTCCGTCGACGACAATCCCGTCCTTCTGGGTCTGGGCGTAGAAGTACTTGGGGAATTCGCGCGCCGAAGCGGTGTAGGTGTCGGGCAGATGCAGGTAGCCGATCCGGCCGCCCGAGGCCTCCGCCACGACCCGGCGGTTGTGCTTCACCCAGTCGAGGTAGCGCAAGGTCCGCTCCGAGGCCAGCGGCTTGACGGTGTACTCGCGGGCGCCGACCCGGTCCGGTTTGTCATTGACCAGGATCTTCACCTGCTTGCCGGCCAGGTCCTGGAAGTACGCGTACACCTCGCGGTCGCCGCGGACATCCACGCCGTTGACGGCCAGGAGATAGTCGCCTTCGCGCACGCCGACGCCCACCGCGGCCAGGGGCGGCTGCACCTCGTCGGTCCAGTCGGGCACGCGGCAGATCTTCCGAAAACGGTAGCGCTGGCTCGCCGCGTCCAGCTCGTAGTCGGCCCCGAGCAGGCCCACCGCGATCTCTTCGGCCTTGCGCTGCTGGGCGCCGCCGCCCACGTAGGTGTGCGACGCGTTGAGCTCGCCGATGAGCTCGCCGAGGATGTACACCACGTCCTGGCGGCAGGTGGCCCGCTCCAGGAGCATCCGATAGCGCGCGTGCATGGCGGGCCAGTCGAGCCCGTGCATGCCCGGCTCGTAGAAGAAGTCGCGCTCCATCCGCCACGACTCGTTGAAGATCTGCCGCCATTCGGCCCGCGGGTCGATCCAAAGCTTCAGGTCGGCCAGGGACAGCTCCTGCGCCTTCGGTTCCGGCCCCTTGAGCTCCAGCGCGGTCAGCCCGGTCCCCTTCCGGCAGACGATCCACTTGCCGTCGCCGGAGAGCCGGTAATCGTCCACCCCCTCGAGCAGGCGATGCTCCTTGCGGGTGTCAAACGCGAAGGCATACAGGCTGCGGGCCTCGGGACCGCGGTACTCGAACCGGTTGAAGTCGCCGGCGGCGGCGTTGAGGTAGTAGAGCGCGCCCTCGCCGACGGTCAGCTGGCGGTAGTTACCTCGCGGCAGCGGAACGGCCTCGATCCGCTCGGCCAGGCCGTCGAAATCGATGACGACGCTGGGCGGAACCGCGGCGGCGGCTGGCGGTGCAGTCGGCGGCGCGGCCGGCGCGCCGGTCTCCTCGTCGCTCGCAAGCGGAAAGCGCGCCGCGCCGTCGCGGCTGAGTGTCAGGCAGTAGATCCCGGCCGCCTGCTTGTAGACCATCTCCCACTCGAAGTCGCAGAAGGTGGGATCGAACCGGCGGTTGGAGATGAAGAACAGGTGCTTCCCATCGCGAGAGAACACCGGGCCGAAATCGTTGAACAGACCGTTGCTGACGCAGCGGGAGCGTTTCTCCTGGAGCGAGTAAACGAACACCTTCGACACGAGGTCGGCTTCCATCTTGGAGTAGGCGAGATACGCGCTGTCGGGCGACCAGGCGTAGTCGGAGATGGGCTTGACGTTCAGCGACACGTCCATGGGCTCGTAGTCGGCCTTGTCGACGCGGGTCACGGCGCCGCTCGCCACGTCGAGGACATAGCAGGCCAGCGTCTGGTCGGCGAAGGCGATTTTCTTTCCGTCGGGCGACCAGCGCAGCGTGTGCCGATAGCCGTCCTTCGCGCGGGTCAGCTGGACCGGGTCGGCGCCGCCGCCGACTGCCGCCAGGTAGATGTTGTATTCGCCGCCGGCGTCGGAGATGTAGGCAATCTGCCGGCCGTCGGGCGACCAGACCCCCTCGCGGATCCGGGCGCCGCTGGCGCCGGCTACCAGCCGCGTGGCGCCGTCCTTGCGCGGCAGGCTGAAGAGGTGGCCGCGGGCGGTGGCGAGCACCCGGGCGCCGGACGGAGACACGTCGAAGTGGGTGAGCCGGTCGGCCACTCCGGCCAGGTACGGCCGGGTTTCCGGCGCATCGGCGCGCACGGCGATGGGGAGGGCGCGGGACTGGCGGCTGGCCAGATCCAGCAGCCAGACGGTCCCGCCCACCTCGTAGGCGATCCGGCCGTCGCCGAGGCTCGGCCGGCGGACGTCGTGCTCCCGGTGGCGGGTGAGCTGCTCCGTCTTTCCCGTGGCGACGTTGTAGCCGTAAATGTTCAGCACGCCGTCGCTGTCGGCGGTGTAGTAGATGGTGCCGCCGTGCCACATGGGCATCCGGTCGCCGCCGGGAAAGTCAGTGATCTTCCGGTCCTGCTTCGAGGCGAAATCGTAGATGTAGACGTCCGGAGCCAGCCCGCCGCGGTACCGCTTCCAGGTGCGCGTCTCGACGCTGATGCGGTTGTAGGCGATCTGCCGGCCGTCGGGCGAATAGCTGCCATAGGCCGCCTCATGCAGGGGGAGCGGCTCCAGGCCTGTACCGTCGGGTGACACCAGGAACAGCTTCTCGAAACGGTTGAAGCTGTCCCGCATCGACTTGAACAGGATCTTGTCGGCCGTGGGATGCCAGCCCACCACCTCGTCGTCGCCCGGGTGCCAGGTGACCCGGGTGATCCCGCCGCCGTGCACGTCCATCACATAGACATCGGCATTGCCGTCGTAGTCGCCGGTGAAGGCGATCCGTGTCCCGTCGGGCGAGAGCTTGGGGTGGCGCTCCTCGCCGTCGTGAATGGTCAGGCGGGTGGCGGTGCCGCCCGCGACCGGCGCGGACCAGATGTCCTCGCCGCAGACGAACACGACGGTGTCGCCGCGCACGTCGGGGAAGCGCAGCAGCGGTTCGGCCGGGACCGCCGCCCAGAGGGCGGCCGTAAGGCCGAGTAGCAACCCGGCGCACAGGCTGCACCGGACGCTGGGGGCAGAACAGGTGGGGCGGTGGCTCATGATCACACTCCTGGAGGGCATTCCGCGCAGGGCGGAACCGGCGTTCAAAAAAGCTTATTATACCAGAGCAGGGCGGTCTGGGTTTCACGGAACTTGGCCCGCCGCCCGCTTTGTGGCACAATAGGCACTCATCCCCACCGGGAGGAACCCTATGACCGACAACACCGCCATCGGCGCCGCCATGACCGTCCGCCTGCGCGGCAAGCTGCCGCCGCCGGCCGCGTTCGAGCCGGGCATCCGCCGCGCGCCGGACCGTGGTTACACCTTGAACCGGACCGAGACCCTCCTCGCGCTGAAGAACGCGCTCCGCTACGTGCCGCCCCAGTGGCACGCGGCGCTGGCCCCGGAGTTCCTCGACGAGCTGAGGACGCGCGGCCGGATCTACGGCTACCGTTTCCGGCCCCCGGGCCGGATCTGGGGGCGGCCCATCGACACGTACAAGGGCCGCTGCGTCGAGGGGAAGGCTTTCCAGGTGATGATCGACAACAATTTGGATTTCGACGTGGCGCTTTACCCGTACGAGCTGGTGACCTACGGCGAGACCGGCCAGGTCTGCCAGAACTGGATGCAGTACCGGCTCATCCAGCGATACCTGGAGGTGCTCACCCGGAAGCAGACGCTGGTGGTCGAGTCGGGACACCCGCTCGGGCTCTTCGCCTCGCGGCCCGAGGCGCCCCGGGTCATCATCACCAACTCGCTCATGGTGGGCATGTTCGACAACCAGGCCGAGTGGCACCGGGCCATGCAGCTCGGCGTGGCCAACTACGGCCAGATGACCGCCGGCGGCTGGATGTACATCGGCCCGCAGGGGATCGTGCACGGCACGTTCAACACCATCCTGAACGCCGCCCGGCTCCGGCTGGGGATCCGCGCCGACGAGGACCTGCGCGGGCACCTGTTCGTCTCGTCGGGCCTCGGCGGCATGAGCGGGGCCCAGCCCAAGGCGGTGGAGATCGCCGGCGGCGTCGGTGTCATCGCCGAGGTGGACCCGTCGCGCATCCGCACCCGCCACGAGCAGGGCTGGGTGTCGGCGGTGAGTGCCGATCTGAGCGAGGTGTTCCGCCTGGCCCAGGCGGCGATGGCCCGCCGTGAGCCGCTCTCCATTGCCTACCACGGCAACATCGTGGACCTGCTCCAGTACGCGGTGGACCACCGGATTCCCATCGAGCTGCTGTCGGACCAGACCTCCTGCCACGCCCCGTACGATGGCGGCTACTGTCCCCAGGGGCTGACTTTCGAGGCGCGCACCCGGATGCTATCGACAGACCGCGCCGCCTTCCGCGCCGCCGTGGACCGGAGCCTGCGGCGCCACTTCGAACTCGTCCGCACCCTGGTGGAGCGGGGCACCTACTTCTTCGACTACGGCAACTCCTTCATGCGGGCGGTCTACGACGCCGGCGTGACGGAGATCTGCCGGAACGGCACCGATCCCCGCGAGGGCTTCATCTTCCCCTCCTACGTCGAGGACATCATGGGGCCCATGCTGTTCGACTACGGCTACGGGCCCTTCCGCTGGGTGTGCCTCAGCGGGCGGCCCGAAGACCTGGCCGCAACCGACCGGGCGGCCATGGCGGCCATCGATCCGAACCGGCGCGGGCAGGACCGCGACAACTGGGTCTGGATCCGCGACGCCGAAAAGAACCGGCTGGTGGTGGGCACCCAGGCCCGCATCCTGTACCAGGACGCGCCCGGCCGCGCCCGGATCGCGCTGAAGTTCAACGCGATGGTACGCGCCGGCGAAATCGGGCCGGTGATGCTGGGCCGCGACCACCACGACTGCGGCGGCACCGACTCGCCTTACCGCGAGACGGCCAACATCAAGGACGGCAGCAACATCATGGCCGAGATGGCCGTGCAGTGCTTCGCCGGCAACGCCGCCCGCGGCATGAGCCTGGTGGCGCTCCACAACGGCGGCGGCGTCGGGATCGGCAAGGCCGTCAACGGCGGCTTCGGGCTGGTGCTGGACGGCAGCGCGCGGGTCGACGCAGTGATCCGCTCGGCCATGCCGTGGGACGTGATGGGCGGCGTGGCCCGCCGCGCCTGGGCACGCTGCCCCAACTCCATCGACACCTGCGTGGCCTACAACCAGGGGGCGCCGGGCAACCATGTGACCCTGCCCTTTCTCGCCGACGACGCGATGCTGGAGCGGCTGGTGGACGCCTGACGGAAACGCGCAGTCCCAGCCACAGCGAGGGCGCTTCTTGCAGGCTGCGGACGCGGCCCACGGCAGGATTCCGCCGCGTCCACGGCGGCGGCGTGTAGCCCGGACCGACAGGTCCGGGTCAGCCGGGAGACTTGGTGAGACCGAGCTCCGCAGGAGCGACGGTAAGCGGCGAATGCGATTGGGCACCCCGCTTTCGGCCGCACTCAATGGCTGGGCCGAACGGCAGATGGGGACATCCATCTTCTCTGTGCGGCAAATTGGGACAAATTGGGACATCCATGTTCCTCGTGTCAAAGGCTCTAATCCTTTTCCGCCGCCGCTGCGCGGCTCGCCCCGGCCGTCTGTTTCCGGTCACCCGGGCCTCGCGGCCCGGGCTACATGCCGCGGCCGCCGGCGCGGCCGGGCCTCGGAATCGAGCGATACGACTCCATGGATCGTGCGGATGCAACGGGCCGCGTCCGGCGGACGCGGCCTACGGCAGGATCCCGCCGCGCGCAGCGGCCGTTCACCGTTTACAATACTTGGAAGATAATCCGCACCGGGATACAATGTCAGCCTTGTGCTCCTCCTCCATGATCTCGGAAACACCGGGCTGGTTCCGCCGGGACCCGGGGAAAAGGAGCATGCACTCCGCGCATTCGAGAGGCGCATGGAAGTCAATGTCGATGTGAACGGCGCTCGTCGTCCTGCCGGATCGGCACTCCTGTCCTGGCTCTATTTCCTCGCGGGCCTGCTCCTCGCCGCCGTCATCCTGAGGATCGCCGCCTGGGACCCCGCCGCCGACGCTCGCTGGCTTCGGGTTGCGGCGGTGGCCTTTCTCGGCCTGAAGTACCGCTCCCTCCCGGCCGCCCTGGAACTCTACACCGTGTTCTGGCTCGGCGATATGCTGGGCGGCGGCGCGGTCCGCTTTCTCCCGCTGGTCGCCGCCGTGCCGCTCTACGCGGGCTGGGCCCCGCCGCGGCTCATGCGGGCCG